>DASYCE010000002.1 GCA_036500345.1 Gemmatimonadales bacterium
GCAGAACACCTGGACCGACAACTGGCCGAGCTATTCCGTGCCCTGAACGGTCGGTACGTCCGGGCGAGTGCAGTGGAGCGGCTTCATCATATCTTTGATGGAGCCGCTCTTCGTTGCGGCTCCCCTCGAGCGCATTCATCCCGGAGTCGTGCGTGTCCTCATCGTTTCATCGGTGGTCGCTTGCGTTGGCTGCATTGTCCCTTGGCGTGTCGCCTGCCGTGGCGCAGCGCGCGACGCGACCGGCGCGGGTCCCTCCCGCGACGCAGCGAGTTGCCCCGGCGGCGTACGCGCCGGCCGACACGTCGCTCTGGAAGGGGCTCGAATGGCGGATGCTCGGCCCGGCGCACACGGGACGCATGACGTCGGTGGTCGGTTCGTCGCAGCGGCCGAACGAGTACTACGTCGCCACCACCGGCGGCGGGGTGTGGAAGACGACCGACGGCGGTCACACGTGGAATCCGATGACCGACAACTATTTCGGCGGCACGGTCGGATCGGTCGACGTCTTCAAGGGGAACCCCGACATCGTCTGGGCGGGCGGAGGCGAGACGCCGATCCGCGGCAACGTCTCGCACGGTGACGGCGTCTGGAAATCGACCGATGCCGGGAAGACGTGGCAGTACATGGGGCTCAAGGAGACGCAGTACATCTCGCGGGTCGTGATTCATCCGACCAACCCGGACATCGTCTACGTCGGTGCGCTCGGCCACGTCTTCGGCCCCAACAGCGAGCGCGGCGTCTACCGCACGAAGGACGGCGGCAAGACGTGGGAGAAGGTGCTCTTCCGCAACGATTCGACCGGAGTCGCCGACCTGGTGATGGATCCGTCGAACCCGAACGTGCTGTATGCTGGATTCTGGCAGGCGGGGCGGAAGCCCTGGCTGCTGGTGAGCGGTGGTGAGGGGAGCGGGCTCTGGAAAACCACCGATGGCGGCGACCACTGGACCGAGATCACCCGGCGTCCGGGGCTGCCGCCCGGCATCTGGGGCGACATCGGCATCGCGATCTCGCCGGCAAAGCCATCGCGGGTGTGGGCGCTGATCGAAGCCGATTCCGGCGGCGTCTACCGATCAGACGACGGCGGCGAGACGTGGAAGTTCCTGAACGGTGATCGCAATCTCCGTCAGCGTGCCTGGTACTTCTCCAAGATCTTCGCCGATCCGAAGGACACCAACGTCATCTACGGCGCCAACGTCGGTGGGTACGTCTCGCGCGATGGCGGCAAGACATTCCAGTCAGGTCTCGGCAACGGCGACACGCACCATTTCTGGATCGCGCCGGATGATCCGAAGCGGATCGCCGTCGCAGGCGACCCCGGCGTGGTGATCACCACCGACGGCGGGACGACCCGCGTCAGCGCCAACATCCCCACCGGTCAGTACTATCACGTCCATCTCACCAACGCATCGCCATATGACGTCTGCGGCGCCGAACAGGATGGCGGTGTCGACTGCTTCCCGATTCGTGCAGCAGGGGGCGGCCGTGGCGGGCGCGGTGGCGGCGGTGGTGCAGGCGGCGGTCGAGGTGCTGCCGGCGGCGCACCTGCGGGTCCGTACGATTTCACTCCACGGTACGGGGGTGCCGGCGGTGAGTCGGGATATGTGGCGTCGGATCCGCTCGATCCCGATGTGACCTTCGGCGGCAACTACAGCGGCGTGCTCGAGATGCAGAACCGTCGCACCGGCCAGTCGATGCGGCTCGATCCGTGGCCGCTCAACCCGATGGGCCACGACGCGAAGGATTCGAAGTACCGCTTCCAGTGGACCTACCCGATCATGAATTCGCCCAACGATCCGAAGGTGCTCTACGTCGGATCGAACGTGCTGTTCAAGTCGAACGACCTCGGCCGCGACTGGAAAATCGTATCACCTGATCTCACCAGGAACGATCCCGCGACACTGGGCGCATCGGGCGGTCCGCTCACCAAGGATCAGACGAGCGTCGAGTACTACGGGACGATCTTCGCGGTGCAGGAGTCGCCGATCGCGCCGGGGCTGGTGTGGAGCGGCTCGGATGACGGGTTGATCTACGTCACGCGCAACGTCAACACCCCGAAGCCGGTGTGGACCAACGTCACGCCGAAGGATCTGCCGAAATGGACGCGGATCTCGATCGTCGAGCCTTCGCCGCACGCGCCGGGGACGATGTACTTCGCCGCGAACCGGTACGAGATGGATGATTTCGCGCCGTATCTCTACAAGACCACCGACTACGGACGGACGTGGACGAAGATCGTCAACGGCATTCCGGCAGGCGAGTTCACCCGCGCCATTCGCGAGGATCTGGTGCGTCCTGGGCTGCTCTACGCCGCGACCGAGCGCAGCATGTACATCTCCTACGACGCCGGCGAGCACTGGGAATCACTCATGCGGAATCTTCCGCCGGTGGCCGTGCATGACATCGCACTGCGCGATGACGACATCGTGATCGCGACGATGGGACGCGGCTTCTATGCGATGGAAGGGATTGCGCCGCTGCGCCAGGCGGATCAGGTCACGAAGACCGCAGCGTTTCTCTATCAGCCGGGGACGACATACCGGAGCGCGGGCGCGGTGAAGGCGGAATACTGGCTGCCGCGGTCGGGCGAGAACGTGACGTTGCAACTGGTCGATCCGCATGGGAAGGTGCTGGTCACTTCGTCGAATACCGACACCGCAACGCCTGCAGCAGGTGGCGGCCGAGGGGGCCGCGGCGGGTTTGGTGGCGGCGCACCGGCGCGGGTGACCACGGCGGCGGGACTCAACAGCTACAACCTCTCGCTGCGCTATCCCGACGGCGTGAACTTCCGGGGTGCCGTCTACTGGAGCGGCAACGGTCTCAATGGGCCGGTCGGCGCGCCGGGCGAATACACGGTGCGGATGATCGCCGGCGGTGATACAGCGTCGCGGACGCTGCAGGTCCGCAAGGATCCGCGGACGACGGCATCCGACGCCGACGTCGCGGAACAGGTGAATTTCCTCCTCCGCATCCGCGACACGGTCTCGGCGGCCAACAACGCGGTGCGCACCATTCGCAATGTCCGTTATCAACTCGACTCGCTGCGGCCGCGGGTCACCGGAGCAGAGGGTGCAACGTTCGGCACGCTTGCGACGGCACTCAACGATTCGCTCACGGTGATCGAGGAAACGCTGTACCAAACGAGAAACCGCGCCAGCGAGGACCCGCTCAACTTCCCGATTCGCCTCAACAACCAGATCGGAGCGCTCTCGGGATTCGTTGCAAGCGGGGAACGCCGGCCGCCGCAGCAGGCATATGACGTCTGGAATGATCTGGTGCCGCAACTCGACGCCCAGCTGGTGCATCTCAAGCGAGTGCTGGCGACTCAGCTCCCGCGCCTGAACGCGACGCTGAAACGTGCCGGACAATCCGAGCTCGTGCCGTCAACGACCGAGCTTGGCGTCCCCGCAGGAAGAGATGGTCGCGGGAGCAGCGGGGTCGATCCGGAATAGCCATTGTTGCATGGTGAAACTTCCGCTGCACCGATCCCGTCTGCAATGAAGTCGACGGTGCGGCGGAGGTCGCGATGGACTGGCAGCGGATCAGGGAGCGATTGGGCGAGGGATGGCCCCGGGTTCGTTCGGCGATCACCTTGCGCCGGACCGCGATCGTGGTGGGCGTCTTGAGCATCATCGGCTTTGGCGTCATCACGAGCGAAGCGGTGATGCGAGCCCGCCTCGAATCGCCGATGTCGCGGGTGCCCAGCACGATCTACACCCGTCCAGTTGCGTGGACCGAAGGAAGTGACGGGAGTGACGGCGGCGTGAGCGACACGGGGAACGCCGCGGTCGCGATCGGGACCCTCGACGGTGCGCCGATGGAAGAGCGCATCCCGGTTACCCTCCGGAATGTTCCGCGATCGCTGATCCAGGCAATTCTCGCCGTCGAGGATCAGCGCTTCTACCAACATCACGGTCTCGACCTGAAGCGCATCGCCGGCGCCATGGTTGCCGATATCCGCACCCACAGCATCGCGCAGGGCGGCAGTACGCTCACGCAGCAGCTGGTCAAGAATCTCTTTCTCACCGCCAACCGCACCCCGCTCCGAAAGGTGCGTGAAGCTGCGATGGCGGTGGTCCTCGAGATGCGATACAGCAAGGCGCAGATCCTCGAGGCCTACCTGAACGAGATCTACCTCGGCCAGGATGGTCCGCGCGCCATCCACGGCTTTGGTGCCGCGGCGCGGTACTACTTCGCCAAGGATGTCCGGCGATTGTCGCTGGCGGAGTCGGCCCAGCTTGCGGCGATGATCAGCGCGCCGAATCGCAACGTCGCTGCGCGCCATCCCGAGGCGGCGCTCGCGCGGCGCGACATGGTGCTCCAGCTGATGGCGGATCAGCACCGGATCAGTGCCGCGGCCGCGGCCCAGGCGGAGCGGATCCGGATCAATCCGGGCGAGCATCCGCTGCCCGCAGTCGACGGGAGATACTTCCGTGACTATGTGGTGGGACAGGTCCCCGGACGCGTGGCACCTCGGGGGATGGCGGTCTACACGACGCTCGACGTGACGCTGCAGCGCGCCGCCGAGCGATCGGTGGCGCGCGGCGTCGCCCGTCTCTCGCACCACGGCGCGGAAGCGGCGCTTGTCGCCATCGACCCGCGTACCGGCGAAGTCCTCGCCATGGTTGGTGGTGATGATTACGGCCAGTCGCAGTTCAATCGCGCCACCGACGCGCACCGGCAGCCGGGCAGCGCATTCAAGCCGATCGTGGCGCTGGCTGCGCTGGCACCGCACGACGGCCAGTCGCCGCAGTTCACTCTCGCATCGAGTGTGCAGGACGCACCGCTGCGCGTGTCGACGCCAAGCGGTCCGTGGGAGCCGGTCGACTACGATCATTCCTTCCGCGGCAACGTGACGGTGCGTCAGGCGATGGAGCAGTCGCTCAATGTTCCGTTCGCGCGGATCGGCCTTGCGGTCGGTCCTGATCGGATCGTCGACGCCGCGAAGCGGGTCGGCATCACGTCGCCGCTCCATGCGGTGCCGAGCATCGCGCTGGGGAGCTCGGAAGTGACACTGCTCGAGCTGACGCGAGCGTACGGTGTGCTGGCGACTGAAGGGAAGCTGGTGCCAACGCGGTCCGTCATCGGCGCGGCGAGGCTCGGGTCGATCGTGTCGGATGATTCGCTGCCGACCGGGACACAGGTGGTCGATTCGGCGGTGGCGTACCTCGTCACGTCGGCGCTCGAAGGTGTGGTGCAGCACGGGACGGCGCGCGCGCTGGCGCAGGATGGACGGGTCGGCACGATTGCCGGCAAGACCGGGACGTCGAGCGACTGGCGCGATGCGTGGTTCGTTGCCTACTCGCCGTCGCTCGTGGTCGGCGTCTGGGTGGGGTTCGACGACGGCGAATCGCTCGGGCAGACCGGAGCCGCCGCAGCGCTGCCAGTGGCGGCGAGCTTCCTCGATCAGGTCGCGCCCGACGGCGGCTGGGGCCCATTCGACGTTCCTCCGGGGATCACCGAGGCGTACGCCGGCAGCGGCGACGATTCATCCGACAGCTGCGGTGCGCGGGAAGTCTTCCTCGCCGGCACCGAGCCGCCGCAGGTCGACTGCAGACCGGACGACTTTCCGATCTGGCACGACCTCCGCGATTGGGGTGCGACGGTCGGCAAGCAGGCGAGTCGCTCGCTCGAGCGATTGATCGCCGGGCTTCTCGGACACGGCGCGGTGCTGCGCTGATCCGAGTTGCAGGGGGCGTCACGCGCACCGGGCAGCCCCGGGAGATCATGGTATCTTTTGCGCTCCCGCAACCGTGACTCGCACATGCCCCAGCAGGACATCGATATCCAGCGCGACAGCGCCACGCTTCGCCACATGCTCGCCAGCGGCGTTGTCGCCGTGGTCCGGATGGATCAGGCCGTTTCGCTCCGCCGCGCGGCCGAAGCGGTAGTAGCTGGTGGCGTCGGTTCGTTCGAAGTGACACTCACCACCCCGGGCGCGATCGACGCCGTGCGCGAACTGGCGGAAGCCGCGATCCCCGGCTGCATGATCGGCGCCGGCACGGTGCTCGACGAGCGCACCGCCAACGAGGTGATCGACGCCGGCGCACAGTTCGTCGTCAGTCCGACGCTCGAGGAAGATGTCATCGCGTGTTGCGTCGATCGCGGCATCGTCTGCGTTCCCGGTGCGATGACTCCCACCGAGATCCTGCGTGCCTGGCGCCTCGGCGCGCCACTGATCAAGGTGTATCCCTCACCGTCAGTCGGCACCGACTTCTTCAAGAACATCCTGGCGCCCCTGCCATTCCTCAAGATGATTCCGTCGGGCGGTATGACGCTGCAGAACGCGCCGGAGTGGATCAAGGCCGGTGCCGCGGCCGTGAGCATCAGCAACGCGCTGATGGATCCGGCGTTGATCGCCAAGGGCGCGTGGGGCGAGCTCACCGCGCGGGCGCGCGCCTTCAGCGGAGCGGTCGAGACCGCGCGGGCCGAACTGGCCGGGCGATGAACCGGAGGGCAATCGCCGCCCTGCTGCTCGTGACTGCGGCGTGTGGTGGTCGGAAAGACGCAGGTTCGACAGCGACACCTCCATCTGCGGCGACGCCGGGTGCTGCAGCTGCCGCGCCGGCCGCCGCTGATACGGCGCCGATTGCTCCCCGCGCGGCGCAGATGCTCGCCGGCGAATCCCGCCTCGCAGTCGACGGGGGCTCGATCTGGTACAAGGTCTCGGGTCCCGCGACCGGAACGCCGGTCGTGCTGCTGCACGGTGGCCCGGGGTTCTCCTCCTTCTATCTCAAGCCGCTGGAAGTGATCAGGGACGAATGGCCGGTCGTCCGATACGACCAGCTTGGCGCGGGGAAGTCCGATCGGATCGGCGACACGTCGATGATGACGATCGCCCACTTCGTTCGCGAACTCGATTCGCTCCGTTCGCATCTTGGTTTTGCGAAGATGCACCTGGTCGGGCATTCGTGGGGGACGATTCTCGCGCTCGAGTACTATCGCGCCCACCCTGATCACGTGGCGTCGCTGACGCTCAGTTCGCCCGCACTCGACCTGCCGCAATGGGCACGCAACACGGCGAAGCTGGTGACGACGCTGTCACTCGGGGCGCAGCATGCGATTGCCGTCGCCGATTCGACGCACGACTACAAGGCGCCGGAATACCTGGCGGCGGCAGATGAATTCTACGGGAAGTATGTCTGGCGCCATCCTATCCGGGTCGATCTCGATTCGCTGATGCGCACGGCGAACGATTCGATCTACGATTACATGGAGGGGCCGAGCGAGTTCACGATCACCGGAACACTGAAGAACTACAACGCGACGGGGTTCCTTCCCAGGGTCCGGGTTCCGGTGCTCTACACCGTCGGAGAATTCGACGAAGCCGACACCGCCACCGTGCGGCACTTCGCCAAGCTCACTCCCGGGGCGCAATTCGTCATCATTCCCGGTGCGGCACATGTCACGACCTGGGACGGAGCGTACGCGCACGTCACGGCCCTCCGCGCCTTCCTGCGCCACGTCGATTCGCTCGACGCCAAGACAGGTAAGCGATGAATGGCGCCCAAGACCCGGGCATTCCTTGCAGCATCGCTGCCGCTCCTCCTCGCCGACCGCTTCACCAAGATTCTCGCCTACGCGCAACTCGAGCCGCCAGGGATTCCTCATCGATTCATCGGTGAGGTCGCGCGGTTGACGCTGGTATTCAATCGCGAAGCGGCGATGAACATTCCCCTGGGCCCGTGGTCGCGATGGGGTCTTGCCGCGATCGCCGCGATCGGGATCATCGTGATGGTGCAATTGCTCCGCCAGGCGCCATCGGCGGCGCGGCTGATCGGTCTCGCGCTCGGATTGATTGCCGCCGGTGCTGCGGGAAACCTGATCGACCGGATTCGGTGGGATCGTGGCGTGATCGACTTCATCGATCTCGGCGTGGGTACGCACCGCTTCTGGACGTTCAACGTTGCCGACATCGGCGTGACGGCCGGCGCGATCCTTCTCGCGCTGATCTATTCGCGTGAACGACCGCACCAGGTCGCCCCGGTTGAACAGGCCGAGCTCTGACTACGCCGCACGCCGCTTGCGGACCCGGCGAGCCGCGGTCACGAGTCGCGCGCCGTAGAACACCGCCACGGCAACCAGCACGCTGATCGTCACGCGGAGCGCCCTGGGCGCGCCGTCGTTCAATGCGAAGCGCCACCAGAGATCGCGGTTGTACTCACCGCGCACTCGCAGTGACGTCCCCAGCCACCCGAGCCCCGCGATCGCGGCGGCGACAGCCACGAGCCATCCGGCGTTGAGCGGTTCCTCGCTGAAGGGAATCAGCCGGTCGAATTCGCGCCGGCCGACGAGGAGCAGCAGGAAGAGGATCGCCAGGACGACCGCCGTGGTGATATCGAGCCCCTCCATGAGTGCCGCGAGCATCCCGAGGAGCAGCAACGCCACGGTGAGGCGATAGGCGCTTCGCAGTCGCCGTTCGAGGCCAAAGGCGAGGAGCAGGAGCCCCATCCCCACGAGCGATGCGATGAAATGCGATCCCTCGATCACCGCCAGTCGCAGCACGTCGCCCAGCCACGTGAAGCCTTGGGACTTATTGGGGACGGTGTTCAGGACGAGCAGGAAGAAGCCGGTGATGAACGTCAGGATGGCGAAGAGATGCGGCGTGATCTCGCGTGCGACGCGGATCGGCGATGACACCTTCGATTTCGGCGTTCGCGACGCCTCGTGCGCCAGGACCGCTGTCGCGATGAAGAGCGGAATCAGGTAGTAGATCACCCGATACGCGAGGAGCGCCGCCGTGGCAACCGGTGTCGGGACACTGTGCGGCTTGAGGAGCAGCATCGCCGCCTCGAAGACACCGATCCCGCCCGGGAGCGGCACCACCTGCGTCACGATCTGGGTGAGCAGGAAGCCACTCATGAATCGCGGAAACGACACCGGACCGGCGGCGATCATCAGCACGTAGAGCGCGCTGGCACTGAGCAGCCAGTCCGCGATCGAGACGAGCAGCTCCTC
This sequence comes from Gemmatimonadales bacterium, assembly GCA_036500345.1. Classification (NCBI taxonomy): domain Bacteria; kingdom Pseudomonadati; phylum Gemmatimonadota; class Gemmatimonadia; order Gemmatimonadales; species Gemmatimonadales bacterium. The sequence continues at coordinate 8,956 of DASYCE010000002.1, forward strand.
GCGAACCGTCTTCGCCGACGGGAGATGCAGCTCGACCGGGCCGATCCGCACCGTGCCAACCTTGCGATGTGCCAGCACCAGCGCGGTGATCGTGAGCAGGAGAAAGACCACGCCGATCGGCCGGAGCGACTTCGCCGGGAGGTGGAACGAGTGCGGAATCGAGACCGGCGCGATGACGAAGGCGACGCCTGCGACCGCGAAGAGACCGAGGATGAACGTGAGGACATTTCCCGCGACGACCGCGGCGGTCTCGGCACCGGTCACGCCGAGCCGGTTGTACAGCCGGTAGCGCACGCCGCCGCCGGTGACGATCGAGACCGGCGCACTGTTCTGGACCGCCTGACTCACGAACGAGGCAGTGAGCATGTTGTGCAGTGCGATCGGATGGCCCGCCATCCGGAGCGAGAGGTAGTCGTATCCGACCAGCGCGCCGTACCCCACTGCGGTGAGGACGAGCGACGCCGCGATGTGGATCCAGCCGATTCTGTGAATGGCGCCGACGATATCGGCGAAGTGGTACGCTGTCAGGATGTGCCGGAGAACTGCCAGCGCGATCCCGAAGAGGACGACGTTGATCCCGAGCGAGATCCAACGCCGAAGAGCGGAGGGCTGCTTGTCAGCTGGCAAGACAGCCCTCCATCCCCGGTCAGTTCACTTCAGGCGCGGCTTGGTTGTCCGCGGTGCCTTCTCGCACGTCGGCCAGGCGCCGCCGCCACGACCACCACGTCCTGCTGCTGCACCCTGCGAAAGATCAGCCTTTTCGTGCGGAATCATCGTGGGATCTTCCGACGCCTCGTACGCCAGCATCGCGGTGAGGGTGGCGTTGTACATCAGGTCGGGGAAGACCACCTTGTCGTACGTGTCGCGCTCGGTGTGCCAGGTCAGCGTGCCGTAATCCCAGCTAGCCGCGCCGAGGTCGCCGGTCGGCACGCCGTAGCAGGTGAACGAGTACCCATCGCTGCCGCTCCCTGACGGGCCGCCGACGCCGACCGGTCCGAGGGGGCCACCCCACTCGGTGGGGACCTTGCTCAGCCACATGTTCACGTGCTCCGGACCGTGCGCCATCCCGCCGGCGCCAACGCGCTGGATCCGGCCGGTGCCGTTGTCCTGATTGAAGACATCCTGCAGCCCCTTGATCACTTCGGGATGATCCTCGGTGAACGCCTTTGAACCGACTTCACCTTCCTCTTCGCCGCTCCAGTGGCCGGCGATGATGGTGCGCTTGGGATGCGGGTACGCCTTGCGGAGAATCCGCATTGCTTCGAGCATCGTCAGCGTGCCGGTACCGTTGTCGGTGGCGCCCGACGACCCATCCCACGAATCGAAATGTGAAGAGAGGACGACGTACTCGTCCGGCTTTTCACTTCCCTTGACCATCGCAACGACGTTGAAGACCGGCTGCTCGCCGAGCAGCTTGCCGTCGAGGTCGAGCCGGATCTTCGGCTGGTCGCCGGCATCGGTGAGGCGGTAGACGAGGCCGTAATCTTCGCAATTGAGCGCGACGGCAGGGGTCCTGGTGTTGTACGTCTCGAAGACTTCCATCGCGCCGACGCCGCCCTCGCTGCCGCGGTTGCGGTCCTGCGCCGCGATCGCTGCCCGGAGTGCCACGCTGTCGATCGTCGCGGTGCCGGTGGCGAGATCGAGCGTCATCGGGACGGTGGCGTTGGCGCCCCGACCACCGGCGCCGCCGCGCCCGCCGGCTGCACCACCGCGGCCACCGGCGCCCCCACGTCCCGCCGCGTTGGGATCGGTGTAGGCCAGCTTCGGCCGCGAGGTGATGATCCCGGCGGCACCGCCCTGTTCCAGCCGGACGCCGAGTTCACCGCCGCCGAGTGCCGCGGAATATCCGGTGCCGCGAACGTTGCGTCCGCCCCATTCCGTCTTGGCTTCGACGACGGCCTTCGCCATCGCGGCCGCTTCCGCCGGCGTGCCCAGGGCGTTGTACTGCTCCTGGGAGCGGCAGGTCGGCATCGGCGCGGAGATCATGACCAGCTTCCCCTTCGCCTGCGGCAACCATTTCACGAATTCGGTGCTGTCCTTGAAGCGCGGCAGGATGACGATCCCGTCGACAACCGGCTTGCCGTTCGTTCCGGGCGAGTACCCGACCATCTGTCCTTCGAGCGAACGCACCCGTGGATAGACCAGGTCGATATGTGACGGTCCGCGAATCCATCCGCGCCACGTGCCGTACTTCTCTTCCTTCGCGTCGATGCCGAACGACTTGTACATCGCGACGAGCCAGTCCTGCGCCCGCTTGAGGTTCGGCGTCCCCATCAACCGCGGTCCCAGCGAGTCGAAGAGCGAATGCGCTTCCGCGGGGAGATGAGTGCTGTCCATCCCGATCGCGTAGATGTTCTTGATGACCGGGTCGCCGGTCGGGAAGGTTTGCGCTGCCGCGGTGTGCAGCGTAAGGGCCGTGGCCAGTGCCGCCGCGACGGGGGCGAATCGAATGCGAGTCATCGAGCGTTCCGGGTGCGTGGAGAGGGGGTCATGACAGCCAGTATTATATGGAGACATGCGGCGCCGTGCAGGTTCAGCTTGCAACGGCCGCGACGGTCACTCGCCTTGATGGAGCGCCAAGCGCACTACTTCAGCGAGGTGGAGCGGAATCCTGCCGGTTTGCTGCACGATCTGCTCGTAGCAGGAGAAGCCATTCGCCACGATCAGCATGTCGCCGTCGGTAGCGCGGACCGCCGGAAGCAGCCGCTGCTCGCCGATTGCGATCGAGAGGTCGTACTTGTCGGCTTCGAACCCGAACGACCCCGCCATTCCGCAGCACCCCGAATCGAGCAGCTGATAGTCGAGTTCGAGTGACTTCATCACCGACTCCTCCGCCTTCATCGTCATCACCGCCTTGTGATGGCAGTGGCCATGGACCATCGCGCGGCGCCGCAGCGGCCGCGTGCGAAAGTCGCGGTCGGCGAGAAACTCGCTGAGCATCACGGTCTGCTGCGACAGTCGCCGGGCGTCGTCATCGTCGGGAAAGAGCCCGATGAGTTCGTCGCGAAACGCCGCCACGCAACTCGGCTCGAGCCCGACGATCGGCGTGCCGGCGCGGATGTCGTCGCGCAGCGAGTCGATGGTGCGGCGCCAGAGTTGCTTGGCGCGGTCGAGCATCCCCCAGTCGTAGAGCGGTCGTCCGCAGCAGAGCGGGCGGGGCGGGATCGCCACGTCGTACCCCGCGCCTTCGAGCACTTCCACTGCCGCAATCGCCGGTGACGTCCTGAAGTAGTTGCTGAAGGTGTCGGGCCAGAGCAGCACGCGCGGCTTGCCGGTCGGCGGCTTCTTTCTGCGCCGGAACCAGCTGCGGAAGGTCGGATGCGCAAATCGCGGGATGCGCCGTTCGAGCGCGATCCCTCCGACGGCCTTGAGGAGGGCCGACAGCGGCGGCGTCTGCGTGACGATGTTCACCAGCGGCGCGATCGGCGCGGCGAACCGGGCCCACTCGTGAATCAACCCCATGGTGTAGGCGGTCCGCGGGCGGACGCGCCCTTCGTAGTGGTGCGAGAGGAACTCGGCCTTGTAGGTCGCCATGTCGACACTGACCGGGCAGTCGCGCTTGCACCCCTTGCACGCGAGGCAGAGGTCGAGGGCGTCGTGCACGGCGTCACTCTTCCATCCGTCGTCGATCGGGTCGCCCTCCAGCATCTCGAAGAGGAGCCGGGCACGGCCGCGGGTGGAGTCTTCTTCCTCGCGCGTCGCGGCGTAGCTGGGGCACATCGTTCCCGCGCCGTCGGTGCGGCGGCAGAGGCCGACGCCCACGCATCGTCCCGCGGCGTGCGCAAACGATCCGTGATCATCGGCGAACGCAAAATGGGTGACGACCGGGAGCGGGGAATAGCTGGGGCCGATGCGCAGATCCTGATCGGGCCGGCGCGGATGCACCACGCGGCCGGGATTCATCCGGTTGTCGGGATCCCACGCCGCCTTGAACTCCTCGAACGCCCGCACCAGATCGGCGCCGTACATCCTGGTGAGGAAGATGCCGCGCGCCTGACCGTCGCCGTGCTCGCCGGAGATCGATCCGCCGTACTTCACCACCAGATCGGCGGCGCGGTCGAGGAATCGCATCCACGTGGCGACGCCTCCCTCTGTCGTGAGGTCGAAGTCGATGCGGCAATGGACGCAGCCGTGGCCGAAATGCCCGTACAGCACGGTGTGATAACCGAACTCGGCGAGGAGGTCGCGGAATTCGCGGAGATATTTCCCGAGATGCTCCGGTGCGACGGCGGCATCTTCCCAGCCTTCGTGGGTCGGCTTCATCCCCGGAGGATTGGCCGCAATTCCGAGTGCCGCCTCCCGCACTTCCCAGAGTTTCCGCGCCTCGCCGTCGTCATCGAAGATCGCGGCGTGAGGAGGAGCGGCACCCGATGTGATCCCGGACACGAATTCCTTCGCCTGCGACGTCGCGCCTTCCTTGGTGTCGTCGCCGAATTCCACCAGGAGCCAGCCGCGTCCCTCTGGCAGGAGGGCGAGCTGCTCGGTGTTCATGTCGCGCCGCTTCATCATGTCGATCATCACATCGTCCATCCCCTCGAGACCGACCGGCTTGTGCGCCATGATCTCCGGGACGTGATCCGCAGCGATATACGCATCGGGATATCCCAGCACGACCAGCGTGCGCTTCGGCCGCGCAGGGATGAGTCGAACGGTTGCGCCGAGGACCATGACGCAGGTTCCCTCGGTGCCGACCAGCGCGTGTGCGACGTTGAAGCCGTGTTCGGGAAGGAGTGCTTCAAGGTTGAATCCCGAGACACGCCGCGGGATCTGGACGAATCGCTCGCGGATCCGGTCGGCATACGTGTCGCGGATCTGCCGCAGCGCCCGATAGATCTCGGCGCGACGGCCGCCACTTGCGACGATCGTGGCGAATTCGTCGTCGCCGGTCGGACCGACCGTGAACCGCTGGCCGTCGTAGGTGAGGATGTCGAGATCGATCACCTGGTGGGACGTGAGCGGGCCGGGCCCGAAGAATTGCGACATCACCGAATGCACGCCGCACGAATTGTTGCCGATCATCCCGCCGAGGGTGTTGCGATTGTGGGTGGCGGGATCGGGACCGAAGGTGAGGCCGTGCGGCGCCGCGGCGCGGCGCAGGTCATCGAGCACGCACCCCGGTTCAACGGTGGCGATGCGCTGACGCGCATTCAACGTGGTGATCCGGTTGAAGTACTTCGACGAATCGATGATCACCGCGACGTTGCACGCCTGCCCGGCCAGCGACGTCCCTCCGCCGCGCGGCGTGACCGGGACGCCGTGCTTGCGGCAGATGGCCACGGTGCGGACCACATCCTCGGCGGTGCGCGGCAGCACCACGCCGATCGGGACATGCCGGTAGTTGGATGCGTCGGTGGACCACGCCGCGCGGCTTCCCGCGTCGAAGCGTACTTCGCCGGTCACCTGGCGGCGGAGTTCGCGTTCGAGATCGGCACCGGGTGCGGGCGGGTGGTGTGGGGTCAGATCGTGTCCTCGCGTCGCGCGTGGTCCATTTCGACGAACCAAAGGTACCGCGACCGGCAGCGGTGATCACCACGCCTGCTCCGGAGACGATCGCCGCCGGTGCGCCAGCGACAGCGACGGATCCTCTGTTGACAAGCTGGGAACTGCCCTCGACCTTAGGCGAACTCCTACCAGGCCATCACATGCGCTTCGGACTCCTTGCCCCGCTGGGTGGTCTGCTCCTCATGGCGCCCGTGACCGCGCCGCCGGCGGCTGCGGGGCATCGCGGTCGTCAGCCGATCGCCTTCAACGACAATCGAGTCCACGCCGGGACGATCAGTGGTGCCGCGCTCTCGGTGGCACTCGTGGTCGATACCGGTGACTGGCGCCCCTTCGGCGCCGATCACCGAGGGATTCCGATGCTGGCTTTCGGCGAAGCGGGGAAGCCGCTCCAGGATCCGGGACCGATGCTTCGCGTGGTGCGCGGAACAATGGTGCGCGTTGTCATTCGCAATCGCACCGGGGCGCGGGTGGTGATCCACGGACTATCGGCGCGGCGGGGCGCCGTGATGGACACGATTGTGGTCGCGGCGGGCGCCACGGCCCACGCCGCCTTTCGTGCCGATGTCGAGGGGACCTACTACTACTGGGGATCGTCGCACGGCGAGGATTTCGAGGCTCGCGACATCGACGACTCGCACTTGAGCGGTGCCTTCATCGTCGATCCGCCCGGTCCGGTCGCGCCTGACCGGGTCTTCGTGATCGAACGATACTCCGCCGACACGCTGCCCAACGGACAATCGGATTTCTACCACGATCTCTTCACCTTCAACGGGAAGCCGTGGCCCAACACCGAACGGCTGACCTACACGCTGGGTGATTCCATTCGCTGGCGCATCGTCAATGCGTCCAACGATCTGCATCCGCTGCATCTGCATGGGTTCTTCTATCGCGTCAACGCGCGCGGAGACGTCGCCCGTGACACCGTCTACTGGGCGAACCAGCAACGGATGGGCGTGACCGAGTCGATCCTCGATGGCACCACTGCCGACATCGCATGGCGCGCCGACCGTCCGGGAGACTGGATTTTCCACTGCCATCTCCCGCCGCACGTCGTGCCGAACACCGCCATCGGTCCCGACACCGAGCCGACCGGGCCCAGGGTGCAGCACATCGTCGACGGGTACCCGGGGCACGAGACGATGAACCACGCCATGACCGGGATGGGTGGTCTCGTCATCGGCGTCACGATTGTGGCACCACACGGCTGGCACTCATACACCGGTTCGCGCCGCACGATCAGGCTGGTGGTGGAATCCGATTCCGCTCCCGCCGACACCGCACGCCGGTTTCGCTACGTCGTGAGCGCGACTCCCGGCTCGGCGCCGCTTCCGCAACCGGCCGGCGGGATTGCACCGACGCTGATTCTTCGTCGCGGTGAGCCGACCAGGATCTGGGTGGTCAACCATTCACCGGAAATGACTGCAGTGCACTGGCACGGAATGGAGCTCGAGAGCTACTACGACGGCGTTGCTGGAGTGAGCGGCGATCCGAAGTCGCTCGAACCGCCGATCATGCCGGGAGATTCGTTCGAAGTGCTGATGACGCCACCGCGTGCCGGAACATTCATCTACCACACCCACTTCAATGACGTGCGGCAGCTCCTGCACGGCCTCTACGGTCCGCTCATCGTGCTCGATTCGGCCGAACATTGGAATCCGTCGATCGATCGCGTCTTCATGATCGGAGACAACACCACATTCCTGCCGGTGCTCAACGGATCGCGAACTCCCGAACCAGTGACGTTGAAGACGGGTACATCGTATCGCTTCCGGTTCATCAATATCTCGGTATCGGAGCCCGATGCGATTGCAACGCTTCTCCATGATGGTGTTCCGATCGAGTGGACGGCGATCGCGAAGGACGGCGCGGCGCTGCCGCCCTGGCAGCGGACGACCGGCGATGCGCGGCAGGCGATCAACATCGGCGAGACCTTCGATTTCACGGTCCAATCAGCCGACACGTCGTCGACGATGCTCGATATCCATCATTTCAACGGGGCGCCGATGGTGCACCAGGTGATCCGCTTCGTCAAATGACGTCGCCGTGACGAGAAGCGGCCGGCATGGTATCTATTCTCCCATGCCAGCCTCTCTCGATTCCGTGCTCGCCACCGATCAGCTGGGGACTCGCCCCGCGCACGCGCTCGATCCCTCGAGCGAACGCGCCGCTGTCGAGGCGCTGGTCGCCGAGATGGCGCGGCCGTCGCGGCACGTGCTGCAACGCCTTTCCGAGATCCTTGTTGGTCTGTGCGGCGCGGGCTCTGCCGGCGTATCGCTCCTGGAAGAACCGGACGGTCCTGGCCGTTTCCGGTGGCACGCGCTGACGGGTGCGCTGCGCGAGCAGCTCTGGGGCGTGATGCCGGGGCACGTCTCCGCGAGTCGAATCGTGGTGGAGCGAGCTGTGCCGCAACTCTACATCCATCCGGCGCGTCACTTCGAGTACCTGCGCGAGTTGCAGCCGCCGATCGTCGAAGCGCTGGTCGCTCCGCTGCCCGTGGGCGACCGGATTGTCGGTGCGGTCTGGGTCATCGACCATGCCGGCCAACGGGGATTCGACGCCGAGGATCTGCGCGTCGTGACACGATGTGCAGCGATCGCCGGCGCCGTGTACGCTGCGCACGAAACGATCGACGCACTGCGCGACGCAGGTCGTCGCAAGGACGAATTCCTTGCCGTCCTCAGTCATGAAATGCGGAACCCGCTCGCCGCCATCAGCAACTCGACCCGCTACCTCGCCCGGGCAACGGCTTCGGTGCCCGATCAGCGGCAGGCGTGCGCGGTGATCGAGCGCCAGCTGGCGCACGTCGTCCGGCTCAGTGAAGACCTGATCGATGCATCGCGCGTGGGTCAGGGAAGCCTGGAACTCCGCATGGAGCGCACCGATCTCGTTGCAGCGACGCGTGCCGGCCACGAAGCGGCGATGCCGGCGCTCGCCGAGCACGACCGGGAGATCGCCGTCTCGTTGCCCGACCAGCCACTCTTCGTCACCGGTGATCCGGCGCGGCTCGCCCAGATCGTCACCAATCTCCTCACGTCGGCCGCCCGGCGGACTCGTGCCGGCGGTCTCGTGTCGCTGACCTTGCGGGAGGAGGGCGACGCCGCGGTGCTGCAGCTGGTGAGTGACACTCCGGGGGTCGCGGCCGGCTGGCCGACCGGCGTCGATCCGTTCGCGGCAGTCGCTCCCGGTCGCCCCGACGAACCACCCGGCATCGGCCTCGCGCTGGCGCGCTCGCTCGTCGAGTTGCATGGCGGACGGATCGTATCGGTGCAGACCGAGCTCGCGCCGCAAAGCGGTTTTGCCGTGCAGCTGCCGCTCGCAGACAGGGCAGCGACTGGCACCCGGATGACCGTTGCGCCGAAGCCGTCTCGTGCACGCGCCGAATTGGACGGTGTGCGACGTCGCGAACGGGTGCTGGTCGTCGACGATTCGGTCGATTCCGGCGACTCGCTCGCCCGCCTGCTCAGTTCATGGGGCCACGATGTGCGGACGGCGCAAGGCGCAGTGGCTGGTTTGCGCCTCGAATGGGAGTTCGAGCCGCATGCCGTGATCCTCGACATCGAAATGCCCGGAAAGAACGGCTATGAGGTGGCGGCCGAACTGCGCGTGCGCCGACGCGACCTGCTGCTCGTGGCACTCAGCGGACACGCGCGTGAGGAAGATCGCGCACGCTCTCTTGCTGCCGGCTTCGACTATCACCTGACCAAGCCGGCGAACGTCGAGTTGCTTCAGCACATTCTCTCATGATGCCGCCGATCCGCAACGCGCGCGCGCTCGCCACCACCTTCGCCCTCAGCGCGATCACTGGATGCGGTGCGTCGCGGCGAGTGACGACAGCGCCAGTACCGGTGGCGGCCACCGCACCGGCACCGCGCAACGACATCCACTGGTTTCGATCGTCGGCCGAGTATCGCGGCATCGCGCTGGAGGTCTACCGGTCGGCGGCCGAGCATCTTCTCGGACTGATTCGAGACCAGCGCGCCGGTACCTGGGCAGTGATCCTCGACGCCGACGAAACCGTGCTCGACAATTCGCTCAGTGAACGCCGCGACGCCGATCTCGGCCGGGCGTACTCCGAGACCGCATGGGCCGCGTGGGTTCGGGAAAGTGCGGCGACCGCGATCCCGGGTGCCGTCGACTTCACCAGACAGGTGCACGCGCTCGGCGGCAAGGTGGTGATCGTCTCCAACCGCCCCGATTCGCTCTGCGCGCCGACCCGGGAGAACCTGACCAAGATCGGCGTCGCGGCGGACATGGTCCTCTGCGGTCCCGCCGGCGTAACCGACAAGAATCCGCGGTTCGAGCGGGTCCAGCAGGGGACTGCCGTCCCCGGGGTGCCCCCGCTGCACGTCGTCGAATGGATCGGCGACAACATCGAGGACTTTCCGGCGCTGCGTCAGTCGGTGCGTTCGACTCCCGACGGGTACCGCGACTTCGGCGTGAAGTACTTCCTCCTTCCCAATCCGATGTACGGCTCGTGGGTCAGGAACGCCGAGCCGTGAGCGATCATCGAACCAGCGCTTCGTCAGCAATCCTTGACGTGTCACGACAAATGATCGATATTGTTCACATATGAACCGTCTCAAGACCGATGCCGAGCCCGTCGCCGCACCGGGCGCCGAAGCGGTGATGTTCTCGCTGCTCGGCGTTGCGCATGGTATCGAGGACCGCCTGGAACAGGCGCTGTCGCCGATCGGTCTCTCCACGTCGAAGCTCGGCGTCCTCACGCAGCTGGTGGCGGCGGGCGGCCCGCTCCCGCTGAGCGAACTCGCGTCACGACTGAGCTGTGTCCGGTCCAACATGACGCAGCTGGTCGATCGGCTTGAAGCGGACGGCCTGGTTCGGCGCGTCGACGATCCGGCGGACCGCCGCAGCGTGCTGGCGATGGTGACCCGGCTCGGCGAGGAGCGCCAGGCCGACGGCGCGTCCGAACTGGCGCGCGTCGGTGAGGAGTTCGCGGCGGCACTCCCGCGCGCTGACCGCGCCGCGTTCACCCGCGCCCTGGCCGCGCTCAAGTAGTTTTTCCCGCCCGACAGACCCGGTCATCGTCCTATCCTCCGCGGAGCGCTCGTGAGCTATATCACCACGCATCTCCTTCCCGGCGAAACGATCACGTACCGGACACGGCTTCACTGGAAAATCTTTGTCGCCCCCGTGCTGGTATCACTGGCGATGCTCGCGCTGGCACTCTGGGCGCTGTCGGCCAATCGCCGCCTGATCGCGCTCGCGCCGGTCGCCATCGCGGTGATCGTCCTCTTCGCCGCGTGGATTCGCCGGCGGAGTTCCGAATTCGCGGTCACCAACAAGCGGGTGATCATCAAACTCGGCGTCATGTCGACCCGGTCGATGGAGCTCCTCCTCTCAAAAATCGAGGGGATCACCGTCACGCAGAGTCTGTCGGGGCGGGTCTTCGGCTACGGCGAAATTGTCGTGACGGGGAGCGGCGGGACCCAGGAACCGTTCGACAGCATCCAGGCACCGCTGGATTTCCGGCAGGCAGTACAGGCCGCGACGACGTCTGGGAGCTGACCAGGGCTGGGACGTGGTTCCGTCCAGTGGGTATTCGTCATCAAGAACGAGGTGATGACATCAATACCCAGGAGATCACTGCATGGCCCCGAAGCCGAAGACCCAGCCCGTCGCGAAGCCGAAGTCGCAATCCGCCGCACCCGATCCGTCGCCGGTCTCCCGCGCGAGGTTGATCGAACTCCTCAACGAAGACCTCGCCCGCGAATACCAGGCGATCATCGCGTACGTTGTCTATTCGCAAGTGCTCAAGGGCGCGGAATACATGGCGATCGCGGCCGAGCTGGAGAAGCACGCCGGCGAGGAGCTCCGGCATGCGCTGATCATCTCGAACCAGGTCGATTATCTCGGCGGCAACCCTGTGGTCGTGCCGAAACCGGTGAAGACCTCCGACAAGCCGCGCGAAATGCTGCGGTTCGACCTCGAAAACGAACGGCAGACGATCCTGCAGTACCGGGCGCGGCTGCGGCAGTGCGAATCGCTCGGCGAGTATGCCATCGCCGAGCATATCCGCCAGATCCTGGCCGACGAGCAGGAACACCTGATCGATCTCGCCACGGCGCTCGGCGAGGATCCGCCCGACCTCAGTCAGCCGCAGTAGAGGATTCCGCGACGCATCGCCGCGCGGTCACGATTGCGCGGCGATGCGTCGCTGCAGGTCGGAGAAGTACCGATCGATCGTCGCGGTCTGCCCGATGATGAAGCGCGCGATGAAGCGAAAGAGCGGGTTGTAGACCTCACCATCCTCGGTGATCTGGAGCGCCGTCGTCTCGCCACGCGGTGCGAGGTCGTAGGTCCACCGTCCGCCAAACGCGCGTACCCCGCCGCTGATCGTCGTGACGATTCTTGACGGACTTCCCGCTGTGTCCATCACGTATTCGATGGTGCCGTCGGACGATTGCTCGCCATACCGACGCGACGTATCATTCGTGCTGATCAGTTCGACCCTCTTCACTCCGTTGCGCCACTCCGCATAATGGCCGACGTCGCCGATCATTGCCGCCAGTTGTGCCTGCGACGCATGAATCACCGCCGACCGGATCGCCCGGTGCTTCACCGGCAACGTATATCCGACAATCACCACCGCCACGATCAGTACGACGATTATCGCGCTGCCCACGACGAGATACCGCATCAGGGCGCCTCGGCAGCGCGGCGGCAGATGGCACTCAGGGTGTCGAGGCCCCGGCCGATCCTGGCAAGTTCCGCCGGCGTCGCATGCCTGAGCAACTTCTCGAGCCGGATGTGTTCGAACACGGAGGTTGTCCGTACGGTGCGGATCCCTGTCGCTGTCAAACGGACCCCGCTGCGATCGTGCGTGACGTAGCCGAGCGCTTCGAGACGCTTGATCGCCTCGGACACGGTCGATCGCGCCCGGCCGAGATGGCGCGCGAGGAGTGACGGAGCCATCGGTCGGTCGACATCGAGGTGCGCGAGGATGTCGGCGTCGCGCGCCGAGAGGCCGGTATCGCGCGAGCGTCGCGCCGCGTGGCGCGAGTGGCACGCGAAGTAGACCCGCGGGAAGGTCTGCTGCGTGAGCTGGATCGCCTGGTCGAGAGTCATGCGCCAACCTATGGCGCGGGGGAGGAATTCGTCAAACCGAACCGATCGGCTATTGTTAGCTATCCCTCAGATCTGGTGGTCAGATGGCTGCTCGCAAGGTCACCCGTCGTGAGTTCGTTTCCGGCTCGGCCAGTGCGGCGCTCAGCGCGATGATCGTTCCGCGGCGGATCCTCGGTCGCGGTTTTCAGGCGCCGAGCGATACGCTCAACCTCGCCTTCGTGGGATGTGGCGGCAAAGGGATGGATAATGCCGCGGCACTCACCTCCCAGAACATCGTGGCACTCTGCGATGTCGATTTCGGCTACGTCGATCGGTCACTCGCGTCGCGGCTCCGGATCGTCAACGGCAAGGATCCCGCCGCCGGTGATCTCAAGTTGCGCGACGCCTTCGTGGCGGCGAAGCGCTACGCCGATTTCCGCGAGATGCTCGACAGGCAGAAGGACATCGACGCCGTCGTCGTCGCGACTCCCGATCACGCGCACGCGATCATCGCGAAGTCGGCGATGCAGCTCAAGAAGCATGTCTACGTGCAGAAGCCGCTGACCCATTCGGTGTACGAGGCGCGCTACCTGCGCGATCTCGCGAAGACATCGGGCGTCGTGACGCAGATGGGGAACCAGGGTCATTCGAGCGACGACGCGCGACTGATCAACGAGTGGGTGCAGGCCGGACTGATCGGTGATGTGCGGGAGGTGCATGTCTGGACCGACCGGCCGGCGGGATGGTGGCCGCAAGGCGTTCCGCGTCCAGCCCGTCCGCTGCCGCGCGCGCCGCAGCCTCCATCCGATGCCGTCTATGCGCCGGGGACGCCGAAGACTGTCCCGGGTGCGCCGCAGTGGGGAAGCGGAACGATCAACGCCCTCATTGCAGAGGGGCTCTGGAACGCCAATTACACGGCGCCCGACACCCTCAACTGGGATCTGTACACCGCGCCATGTCCGCACGATGTGGCCTACCATCCGATCTATCACCCGTTCTCCTGGCGCGGATGGCTCGACTTCGGCGTCGGCGCGCTCGGCGACATGGGCGCACATCTCATCGATCACGCCTACTGGGCGCTCGGACTCACTGCGCCGCACAGCATCGAGGCGACGTCGACGCCGTGGGGGGGATCGCCGCGCAGTCCCGCGTCGTATCCCGCCGCGACGACGGTGCACTACCAGTTCGCCGCGCGCGGCAATCAACCTCCGGTCAAGCTGAGCTGGTTCGACGGCGGACTCTTCCCCCCGCGTCCCGACCTGCTCCCCGACGATGTCGTCCTTCCGCCAGACGGTGGCGCCTTCTTCCTCGGCGACAAGGGATTGCTGATGCACCAGACGTACGGCGAGAAGCCGCACCTCTATCCCGAATCGCTGATGGAACGGGCCAAGTCCGTTCCGCAGAAGTATCCGCGAATCGCCGTGTCGCACGAGATGAACTGGGCGCTGGCGTGCATGGGGCAGGGGAAGGCAACTTCGCCGTTCGAATACGCCGGGGCGTTGACCGAGACGATGCTCCTCGGGATCGTGGCGCTGCGGGCAGGCTCCGGGAAGAAGATCCTCTATGACGCCAGCACGATGACGGTGACGAACGTCCCCGAGGCGAACCAGTATCTCAAGCCCGGATATCGGCCGGGGTGGGAAGTCTGAATGGCACGGCGTCTCAGCGTCTCGGTACTGATCTTCGCGCTCGCGGCGGGCGCCGCACACGATCTCGTGGCGCAGCAATTCGATCCATCGGAACTCGCCGAGATGCATTGGCGCAACATCGGCCCCTTTCGCGGCGGACGTACCAAGTCAGCCGCCGGCGTGCCGAGCCAGCCGAACATCTTCTACATCGGCGTGACCAACGGCGGCGTCTGGAAGACAACTGATTACGGCAATACCTGGAAGCCGATCTTCGACAGCGAGCCGACCGGGTCGATCGGTGCCGTCGCGGTGTCGCCATCGAACCCCGACGTCGTGTACGTCGGCAGCGGCGAGGGGCTGCAGCGCCCCGATCTCTCGACCGGCGATGGTATCTACAAGTCCACCGACGCGGGACGAACCTGGACGCATCTTGGCCTCCGCGACGGGCAGCAGATTCCGCAGATCGCCATCGATCCGTCGAACCCTGACCGGATTTTCGTGGCAGTTCTCGGCCATCCGTACGGCCCCAACGCCGAGCGCGGGATCTATCGATCGCTCGATGGCGGCCGTTCGTTCGAAAAGGTGTTAGGGAAGGACGAGAACACTGGTGGGATCGACGTCGTCCTCGATCCGTCCAACGCGCAGACGGTGTACGCCGCACTCTGGGAAGCAAGGCAGGGGCCGTGGGAAAACGGCGCGTGGAGCGGCCCGGGAAGCGGGCTCTTCAAGTCGACCGATGGCGGAACGACGTGGCGGAAGCTGACCAACGGGCTTCCGAACCTGCCGAACGGCGATGGTCGTATCGGCATCGGCATTTCGCCGAGCAATCCGAACCGGATCTTCGCAGCGGTCGAAATGGGCGGTCTCTATCGCTCCGACGACGGCGGGGAATCGTGGACGAGGATCACCGATGACGATCGCGTCGTTTCGCGCGGTTCCGATATGGCGGAGGTCAAGGTCGATCCGCGAAATCCCGACGTCGTGTACACGGCGAGCGTGGTGTCGTGGAAGTCGATTGACGGCGGCAAGACATGGAAGGCGCTGCGCGGCGCGCCAGGCGGCGACGACTACCAGCGCTTCTGGATCAACCCCGAGCATCCCGACATCCTGATCCTGGTGTCGGATCAGGGAGCAAGCGTCACGGTCAACGGCGGTGCCACGTGGAGTTCGTGGTACAACCAGCCGACCGCGCAGTTCTACCATGTGAACGCCGATAACGCCTTTCCATACCGGCTTTGCGGTGGGCAGCAGGAGAGCGGCTCCGCATGCGTGGCGAGTCGTGGCGTCGATGGCCGGATCACCTTCCGCGAGTGGCATCCGGTCGGTGTGGAGGAATACGGGTACGCGGTCCCCGATCCGCTCGATCCCGACATCGTCTTCGGCGGCAAGGTGTCGCGCTACGATCGCCGCACGGATCAGGTGCAATCGGTGGCGCCGCCGGGCGGCGGCCGCGGTAGCGATTACCGGGCGGTTCGGACCGCGCCGCTGGTCTTCTCGACCGTTGATCCGCACGTGCTCTTCTTTGGCCAGAACGTGATCTGGAAAACGATCAACGGCGGGTCGAGCTGGACGCGGATCTCACCCGACCTGACGCGCAAGACGTGGGCGATTCCGCCGAGCGTGGGCATCTACAGCAATTCGCCCTCGGCGCAACCGACGCAGCGTGGTGTCGTCTACACCATCGCCCCGTCGTATCTCGATCTCCGGACGGTCTGGGCGGGCACCGATGATGGACTGATTCAGGTCACGCGAGATGGCGGAGTCACGTGGCACGACGTCACGCCACCCGGCGTGGTGCCGTGGGCCAAGATCTCGATCATGGACGCGGGGCGGTTCGATGCATCCACTGCGTACGCCGCCGTGAATACCATTCGCCTCGACGATCTGCATCCGCACATCTACCGCACGCACGACGGCGGCACGAGCTGGACGGAGATCGACGACGGAATCCCCGCCGGTGAGACGGTGAATGTCGTTCGGGAGGATCCGGTGCGGCGTGGCTTGCTCTTCGCCGGCACCGAGCGGACGGTGTACGTGTCGACCGACGACGGCAACCATTGGCAGTCGCTGCGACTCAACCTGCCGGCGACTTCAGTGCGCGACCTCATCGTGAAGAACAACGATCTCGCGATCGGCACGCACGGTCGCGGTTTCTGGATTCTTGACGACATCACGCCGCTCAGGCAGTGGGCGGATTCGACCAGCCGCACCACTGCGACGCTCTTCAAGCCTGAAGACGCGTGGCGGCTACGCTGGGACCTCAATACCGACACGCCGCTGCCGCCGGACGAACCGGCGGGTGAGAATCCGCCCGAGGGGGCGATCATCGACTACTGGCTCGGCCCCGCGGCAACCGGACCGGTCACCCTCGATGTGCTCGACAGCGCCGGGAAACTGGTTCGCCGTTACGCCAGCACCGACCAGCCGGCGCCGATCGGCGATATCGGCGAGACGCCAAGCTACTGGATGCGGCCCACGCGCATCCTCTCGGCAGCGCCTGGCTTCCATCGGTTTCTCTGGGACATGCACTATGCTCCGCTCCCGGGGAGCGGGGAGAACTATCCGATGTCGGCGACGCCGTTCAACACTGCGCCGGCGCCGACCGGGCCATGGGCCTATCCGGGGAAGTACACGCTCAAGCTCAGCGTGAACGGAACGTCGTACACCAAGCCGCTCATGGTGAAGCTCGATCCCAACATCAAGACGCCGGTCGCCGCGCTGCGGGAGCAGAACCTCCTCTCGATGGCGATGTACAACGGCGCGCATGATGTCCGTATCGCGCAGGGGACGATCGGGCAGCTCCGTGCCGCAGTCGCCAGTCGCTGCGGCAACGCATTGCCTCAGGTGCGCGGGCCGCTCGATTCACTCGATCGCGAGCTCGCGGCACTCGGCGGTACCGGTGGTGGAGGTCGCGGGGGTCGGGGAGGGCGCGGAGCGGGTGCACCGCCCTCGGGATCGCCGTGCGCACCAGCCGATAGCGCTCCTGCAGGGCGTGGGGCGGGTCGCGGGAGGGCGAACGCAGCGGCTGCGGTGCCATCGTTCGCTTCGGTTGGCGGAGAGATGACCGCGGCGCTGGGAGTACTGCAAGGGTCGGATATGACGCCGACCGCCACCGTGGTGGGTCAGGCGCGGAGCGCGGAAGCGCAGCTGGCGGCGCTCAAGCTGAGGCTGAGCGCGCTGGAACGACGAGTTGCTGCGTTGCGATAGTCCCTCGACTCGGCGGTGATGCCGCCCTCGCTCGGGACAAGCAAAACGGCCGACTCACCGAAGTGAGCCGGCCGTCCGGCGTCGTGGCCCAAAGGCCGCAACGAGCTTGGCCTTAGCGGCCGAGCTTCACGACGTTCTCCGCCGCCGGGCCCTTGGCGCCCTGGACGATGTCGAACTCGACGCGCTCCCCTTCGGAGAGCGACTTGAAGCCCTGGGCCTGGATCGCCGAGTGGTGAACGAAGCAATCCTTTTCACCGTTCTCGGGGGTGATGAAGCCGAAGCCCTTCGCGTCGTTGAACCACTTGACTGTGCCGGTTGTACGCATGCTGTCCTACTCCTGAATGATGGTGTAATCGGAGTCGCGGACGATGCCGTACGACCGACTACAGGTTCGCGATCATACCCTCGCGAGGGGTCAGTTTCTGCGCTGCGGCATCCCGCACCTGGCGCTACGACGGGAGGAAGTCAAAAAGGGACCGGCTTGAACGCCGATCCCCTGACGAGCGTTCCTCTGAAACTTCGTCCATGCTCCGGAATGGAACATGGTCATCGTAGAATAGAAATCAACAGCCTTAGGTGGAATTCCGCAAGTCCCCCCATCTGCCGGGCTAGTTTTGGCCATGCGGCTCGACGGTATCCACCACATCTCCTGTATCACCGGCGACGCAGCCGGCAATCTCGCCTTCTACACGGGGATCCTCGGTCTCCGGATGGTCGCGAAGACGGTCAACCAGGACGATCCCTACGTCTACCACCTCTTCTACGCCGACGAAGACGGATCGCCCGGCGCCGACCTGACCTTTTTCGAATATCCGGGGGCGCTGCGCGGGCGCGCCGGTGCCGGAATGGTCTACCGGATCACAATGCGCGTCGGTTCATACGAGTCGCTCGACTTCTGGGACCAGCGCCTCGCCAACAACGGGATCATCGCCACGCGACATGAGGACCGGCTCCGCTTCGAGGATCCTGAAGGGCTCGGACTCGAACTTCGCGCCATCGTCTCCGACGATCGTCCGCTCATGGCGCATCACCCCGACATCCCCGCCGCGCACGCGTTGCAGGGGTTCGACAGCGTGCGTGCCTACGGCGCCCGGCTGACGAGTACTGCGCATCTGCTTGAAGCGGTGATGGGCGCCGCTCGCGGGGACGGGTCGAGCTGGCAACTCACCGGCAACTCCCGCCACGGGACGATCGCCTACGATGCACCGCCAGATCTCAACGGTCGCTCCGGCGCCGGCACGGTGCATCACGTCGCCTGGGCGACTGAACCTGCAGAGCACGAAGCGTGGCTCGATCGCATTCACACCGGCGGCGTCTCGTCGACGCCGATCATCGATCGCTATTATTTCCGCTCGATATACTTTCGTGAGCCGAGTGGTGTGCTCTTCGAGCTCGCGACGAAGGGCCCCGGCTTTACCGTCGACGTTCCGCTCGACCGCCTCGGGCGGGAACTGGTGCTTCCACCGCGGCTGGCACCGCGCCGCGCCGAGATCGAATCACACCTGACGCCGCTCCCGGACCCGCGCGCCGGATGGTGAGCGAGGTCGAGATCCATTCCGATGTGAGGGAGAGACTTCTGTGACGGCACCGCACGCGCACGAAGATCATTTCACTGCGCCTGAAGCAGTGCGCGATGTGGTGATCGGGATGTCCGACGGCCTGACCGTCCCGTTCGCGCTTGCGGCCGGGCTCTCCGGGGCGATCGCGCAGACGAGTGTCGTCATCACGGCGGGACTCGCCGAAATCGCGGCGGGCGCCATCGCCATGGGTCTCGGTGGCTATCTCGCCGCCCGAAGCGACGCCGAGCACTACGCCAGCGAACTCACGCGGGAATACCGCGAAGTGGCGGTGGTCCCCGAAAAAGAAGCCGATGAAGTGAGCGAGGTCTTCGAGGCCTACGGGGTCACCCGCGAAGAGAGCGCCGCGGTGATTGCGTCGTTTCGGCGACGCCCCGACGACTGGGTCCGATTCATGATGCGCTTCGAGCTCGGCCTCGAAGAGCCGCACCCGGGGCGCGCGCTGCGGAGCGCGGCAACGATCGCGGCGTCGTACGTGGTCGGCGGCGTGATCCCGCTGTCGGCGTACTTTGCGACCCCGAATGTGGAGACCGGCCTGCACTGGTCGATCGGCATCACCCTCACGGCACTTGCGGTATTCGGCTGGATCAAGGGGCGCTTCACCGGCGCTCCGCGAGTCCGCAGCGCGCTGCAGACGCTGATCGTCGGTGGTGTTGCTGCCGCGGCGGCGTTCGAGCTTGCCAAGCTGGTCAGCGGTCGATGACGTCGATCAATCCACGCGTCGATGTCGGGCACGTGCACCTCAAGGTCGCCGATCTTGACCGGTCGCTCGCCTTCTGGCACGGCGTCCTCGGATTCGAGATTCAGCAACGGATGGGGGATCAGGCTGCGTTCATCAGCGCCGGCGGATACCATCACCACATCGGTCTGAATACCTGGACCAGTGCTGGCGGACCGCCGCCTCCGCGCGGGACGACCGGTCTCTATCACGTGGCGATCCGTTATCCCGATCGCGCCTCTCTCGGCGACGCGCTGCGGCGGGTGGTGCAGGCTGGCATCCGCGTGGACGGAGCGTCGGACCACGGCGTGAGCGAAGCGGTCTATCTGCGTGACCCCGACAACAACGGCGTCGAACTCTATCGAGACCGCCCGGAAGGCGAATGGCCGCGTGCGGCCGACGGCGCATTGCAGATGACGCTCGCCCCGCTCGACCTCGACGCGCTGCTCGCCGATGCGACGCCGGAGGCAAGTCGATGAAGGGCATGTTCGCCGCACTTCCGGCACTTGCCGTCGTCGCGTCGGCAACATCGCCGGTCGGCGGACAGGGTGTACCACTGGTGCTCCACCACCTCGTCGTGTCGGTCGACTCGGCGACCTATCACGAGATTGCTACGTCGCCGTTCGTTCGCGAGGAATTCGCGGCGACACAAAGTGGGTTCCTGAATGGCGTTGACGGCGGCATCGGCACCCGGCTGATCGGGAAGTACAACTTCCTGCAATTCATCCCGGTGACGAATGCGATGCTCCCGGCGAACGGCGTCGCGATCGTTCTTGCGAGCGAGCGCGTCGGCGGCCTCGGGATCGTTGCGAAGCAAGGGATGTTCGAACCGGGAGGGCAGATGTCGGCGCTTCCGATCGAGGGACCCGGCGGCAGTTCGAACACACCGCCAATGTATCCGAATGGCGTCGACCGGATTCGTCCGGCGGGAGCCGATTCCACGTCACGGCAAGTGGAGTTCGAGGTTGAGGAGTACCGGCGGACCGCGTCTGAGTCGCTGTCGAAGACCGATTCATTGCCGGTGTCGAGGCTCACAGTGCAGCGATTCCTCGCACCGTATTTCGACTCGCACAAACTCCTTGCCTA
Organism: Gemmatimonadales bacterium; assembly: GCA_036500345.1. Lineage (NCBI taxonomy): Bacteria > Pseudomonadati > Gemmatimonadota > Gemmatimonadia > Gemmatimonadales > Gemmatimonadales bacterium. The sequence goes on from DASYCE010000002.1 coordinate 29,739, forward strand.
CGTTTCCAGCGCCACCCTCGCGATGCCGGTCGACGACATCAAACACATCGTCGCTGTGCTCCGGCGCGACCAGCTCAAGGTTGCGACCGAAGGCGAAGGCGCCGTCATCGATCTCGGAGGGATTACGGTCCACCTCATACCACCATGGAGCGGTGCCGGTGTCAAGCAGATCAAGTTCGCGCTGACCAGCGACGTCCCGGCGAATCCAGTCTACCGCTTCGGGGCGAGGTCGCAGCTGCGGTTCGGCCCAGGGGCGATTGCCGTGTGGGATTTCGGGCCGCGATGAGCGAACTCGCGACATTCGGCGGCGGATGTTTCTGGTGCATCGAAGCGGTGTTCGAACCGCTGCTCGGCGTCGAGAAGGTCCTCTCGGGGTATGCCGGCGGGCGGGTGCCTAATCCGAGCTACGAGCGCGTGTGTGCTGGTGCGACGGGGCACGCCGAGGTGATTCAGGTCACCTTCGACCCGGCGCAGATTTCGTATCGCGAGCTACTCGAGCTCTTCTTCGCCTTTCACGATCCGACCACCCTCAACGCTCAGGGCCCCGACAGCGGGACCCAATATCGGTCCATCATCCTGACCTCGTCGCCCGAGCAGGAACAGACCGCCAGAGACGTAGTCGCCGCGCTGACTTCTGACGAGGCATTCGATGCAGCAATCGTCACGGAGATCAAGGCGCTGGAGACCTTCTGGCCAGCCGAGGAGTATCACCAGCACTATTATGAGCGGAATCCGGCACGAGCCTACTGCGCGGCGATGATCGCGCCCAAGATGGCGAAACTGCGGCGCAGCTACGCGTCACGACTGAAGCCGGGCGGGTCTCAGGGGAGGAATGCGTGACGGAGCCGAAACCGACGGTGGTGGAGCAGGCGAAGAAGAAGACGTTCGAGTGGATTCGCGCGCTGGCGTGGGCAGTCGGAATCTGGCTCGTGCTGTCGTCCTTCGTGGTCCAGGCATACTTCATCCCGTCGCCAAGCATGGAAACGACGCTGATGGTCGGCGACGTCCTGTTCGTCAACAAGTTTCTCTTCGGTGCCAAGATCCCGTTCATCCATGCGCACCTGCCGGCGATCCGGGAGCCTCGGCGGGGCGACATCGTAGTGTTCATTTCGCCGATTGAAGATTCGATTCTCGTCAAGCGCCTGATTGGCGTTCCCGGCGATACGCTGCAGATGAAGTCGGCGGTCCTCTACCGGAACGGCAAGGCACTCCAGGAGCCGTATGCACAATCGACCGATCCCACCTGGACCGCCGATTCGGTCACTCGTGGCGAGATGCGCCGATTCCAGTTGCCGCACTACGTCGGACCCGATCCCGCGCACTATTACCCCGACGTCCACGACTGGGGTCCGATCGTGGTCCCGAAGGACTCGCTCTGGATGATGGGCGACAACCGTGACAGTTCGAGGGATTCGCGGTTCTGGGGGTTCACGCCGCGAGTTAACGTTCGGGGCACTCCCATGATCATCTACTATAGCTGGGACGCGAGCAGCTACCGGCCATTGCCGTTCTTCACAGCCACACGCTGGAGCCGGATCTTCCACGTTCCACGCTGAGTGAGGCAATTCGTGCGGAAGATGTCGCCGGTCGGCGGATTGCTTCTCCCCTGATGTTGGGCGGCGTATCTTCCGATAACTCATCCATCTGCACGCCTTCGCCGAGGACCGGCATGACTCCTGTGATCAGACGAATTGTCGCGGTGGTCCTTTCGTGCGGCGTCGCGATCATCATCGTTCGCCTGCTGGAAGAACTCGCCCGGCAGGTCACAATGCCGGCGGGGCTCGACCCGACCAACGCCGCCCAGATGAAGACTGCGCTCGAACACGGCGAGTTTCCCTTTGCGTCACTGGCGCTGGTGTTCTGCGGATGGCTTCTCGCGTCGTATACAGGGAGCCGGATCGCATCGCAGGTCGGTCAGGCACGGATCGCACCGCTCATCTTCACCGTGCTGTTCACGCTGGTCATCCTCCACGACCTGACCGCGCTCCCGCATCCGACGTGGATGTGGATCGGCGGCGTGTTCGGCGTTCCGCTGGTGGCACTCGGCGCGGCGGGCGAAACCATCACCTTCCGTACCCTTTGACCGACTCCGGACGGATGGTTTTATTGGAATGATGCACAACGAAACCATGGGGGCACTCGTGACGATCCGCTCGGTACTCTTCGCGATTCTCGCCGTCACGACCGCCGCGCCACTGGCGGCGCAGGTGCCCAAGCCGCCGGCAGGATCCGCCGCGAGCCAGCCGGCGCCCGCGACTCCCGTCACCATCACCTTTACCGAATACGCCTTCGATGCGCCCGCGACGGTGCCGGCCGGAATGGTCACCTTCCGCGCCGCCAACAAGGGGAAAGAGCTGCACCACGCCACACTGGTGAAGCTCGACAAGGGGCACACCGTTGCCGAATTGGTCGCCGCGCTGCAGGCGAAGGCGCCGCCACCGGCGTGGATGACCTGGTACGGCGGACCGCAGAACGCGAGCACGGTCACGATCAACCTGCCGGAGGGCGACTACGCGTGGGTGTGCCTCATCCCGGGCCCGGATGGCGTTCCGCACTTCATCAAGGGAATGACCCGGGCGATGAAGGTGCTGCCGTCGAAGACGATCACGCCGGCGCCGAAGGCCGACATCACCGTCAGCATGGCCGACTACGCCTGGACATTCTCCAAGCCGATCACCCGCGGGAAGCATGTCATCCAGGTTCTCAATGTGCAGGGCGCCCAGCCGCACGAGTTCGTGGTCGTCCGGCTGGCGGCGGGGAAGACGGCCAACGACGTCCTGACCTGGGTGCAGCATGCCGTGGGAAAGCCCCCGCTCATTTCGGTTGAAGGAACTGCCCCGATGCAGGCGGGTCTCACCAATTACACCACGGTCGACTTCGCTCCGGGCCACTACGCACTCTTCTGTTTCGTCCCGGACGCCAAGGATGGGAAGTCCCATGCCGAGCACGGGATGGTGAAGGAGTTCACAGTCCAGTAGTCTTCGTCGTTGATGCGCATTCTCCGTGTCATAGCCCTCACGTGGTTGTTGACCGATTGCGGCGCACTGCTCGGCTGGGCGATCGGGCGTCCGGTCGAGCTCCAGTTCCTGGGCGGTGTGGTCCTCGGCACATTGGCCATCCTCCTGGCGATCCGTGTACTGGCGACTCGCGGGTGGCTCAATCCGGACCGTCGTCGTGGCGGATCGATCGGCGGCCTCTGTGGCTTTGCGCTGGCCGCGTCGTTTGCCGCCATGAACGCCAACTCGCCGCTCATTCCGATGCTGGTCATGGCCCTTGCGGGGCTCGGCGTCATCGCCGGCGCGGGTCCGAGCGCGGCGCAATGATCCCGGTCCGGCAGCGATCGATCCTGCCGGCGCTCGCGAGCATCACCATCATTCTGCCAGCGGTCCTGTCGGCGCAGCAGCGTCCCAGGGCCCGCGACCTCGGCATCACCCCCGGGATCTTTGCCACGGGGGCCCGCAACGCGATCACCGACGTCGCCGGCGTCCTCGTGGGACAGAGCACCGTGATCGAGGGCGATTCGGTGCACACCGGCATCACCGCGATTCTCCCCCACGCAGGGGATCTCTTCCACGACCGCGTTCCAGCTGCGCTGCACGTCGGCAACGGCTTCGGCAAGTTGATCGGTGCCACCCAGCTCGGCGAACTCGGCGAGCTCGAGACGCCGATTCTTCTCACGTGCACCCTCTGTGTCTGGAAAGCTGCCGACGCCATGGTCGCGTGGGAGCTGGCCAAGCCGGGAATGCAATCAGTTCGGTCAATCAACCCGGTCGTGGCCGAGACGAACGATGGGACGCTCAACGCGATTCGATCGCGACCGATCCGGCCGGAGCAGGTCGTGGCGGCGCTGGAGTCGGCGTCGAACGGTGACGTGGCCGAAGGAAGCGTCGGTGCCGGTGCGGGAACGATCGCGTTCGAATGGAAAGGCGGGATCGGCACGTCGTCGCGAAAACTCCCGGCGTCGCTGGGCGGCTACACCGTGGGCGTCCTGGTGCAATCGAATTTTGGCGGGGTGCTGCAACTCGGTGGCGCGCCGGTGGGAATTGAGCTGCGGCGATTCTCGTATCGAAACAACCTGCTGAGGGAACGCGGCGACGGCTCATGCGTCATCGTGGTCGCCACCGACGCGCCACTTTCCGACCATCAGCTGGAGCGACTCGCGGCTCGCGGGATCATGGGGCTCGCGCGCACCGGCGCCGACGGATCGAACGGCTCCGGCGACTACGCGCTGGCGTTTTCGACCTCGCCCGATGTCCGACGCCATCCGCCCGCGGTGCGGGAAAGCAGGGGACTCGACGACGACGCGGTGTCGCCGGTGTTCGAAGCGGCGATCGAGGCGACCGAGGAGGCGATCGACAACTCGATCCTCCGCGCCACGAGCGTCACGAGCCGCGGCCGCACCGTGGCTGCGATCGACATCGACTCGGTGCGAGCGGTGCTCGCGCGACATCACGTCGGGAAGAAGGAATGATGACGAGACGAATGACACTCTTGCCCGTGACGATTGCCGCGGTCGTGCTCCTCGGGGCACACCGCGCAACGCCAACTGTGCCGGCAACGAACCGGCGAGATGCCGACACGCTCCACGCCGTGCCGGCACCAGATGCGAACGACCGCGCGAACGTGGAGCGTCTCGAGCGCACGCTGGCCGACGATTCGATGGAAGGGCGCGGTACCGCGACGCCCGGCGGTGAGCGCGCCGCGCGCTTTCTGATGCGCGAGATGAAGAAAATCGGGCTCAATCCGGCTGGTGATAGCGGCTATCTGCAGCGCGTTCCGCTGGAGGTACCCGGGCCGCAGCCCGCCGGTAGCCGAGGCCGCCGGCGGTCGCTCGTGGTGCTCCCGTCGCTCGCCGATCTTGATACGGTTCCTGCGGATCGGCGCAGACACGCGGAGAACATCGTCGGGACTCTCCCCGGTGCCGATCCGGCGCTCAAGCAGGAAGTGATCCTGGTCCTCTCGCACTACGATCATCTCGGCATCGGCAAACCGGCAGTTCCCGGCGGGGACTCGATCTACAACGGCGCGGATGACGACGCGTCGGGAACGGTCGCGGTGCTCGAGGTCGCGAGATTGCTGAAACGGGCCGGGACGCCGCGGCGGACGATCATCTTCGCCAACATGACCGGCGAGGAACTCGGGCTTCTCGGAACCAGCTATTTCATCGCGCATCCGCCGGTTCCGCTCAGCCGGATCGTTGCGGGATTCGAGATCGAGATGATCGGACGTCCTGATTCGCTGGCCGGCGGCCCGGGGAAGGCGTGGCTCACAGGATATGAGCGCTCGACGATGGGAGATATGCTCAAGACATACGGGATCGCGATCGTCCCCGACATGCGACCCGACCAGCGGTTCTTCACCCGAAGCGACAACTACGGTTTGGCGCAACGAGGGATCGTGGCGCACACATTGTCGAGCTTCAATCTCCACAGCGACTACCATCGCGTTTCCGACGATGTCAGCAAGATCGATTTCGATCACATGACGGCGGTGATTCATTCGGCCGCCGAAGCAGTGCGACATCTCGCTGACGGCCCCAAACCGGCGTGGCACCCCGGCGGCGCCCCACAGTGACGCCGGCGGTGCGCGCGACGCCGGGCTACAGCGGCAAGTCGTTGTCGGAGAAGCTGGGGATCAGGAGCGGGATGCGCGTCGCGGCGAAGAATGCACCACGCGAATTGTCGGCGTGGCTCGCCCCGCTGCCAGAGGGAGCGTGGCTCCTCGGCCCGCGGAGCCGCGTCGCGGAATGCGTGCTGCACTTCACCAGCGACCGGAGCGACTTCGCGCGCGAGATGCCGCCACTGGTGGCGTCCCTTCCCGAAGGCGGGATCTACTGGGTCTGCTGGCCCAAGAAGAGCAGCGGCACCGCGACCGACGTGACCGAGAATGTCATCCGTGCGCTGGTGCTGCCGACCGGATGGGTCGACGTCAAGGTGTGTGCGGTCAGCGACGTCTGGTCAGGACTCAAGTTCCTGCGCCGCCGCCATTGAGGGGGTCAAGCCCGGCAACGCCATTGGCGTGATCCCCTCGATTTCCAGAAGCCGCACCTTTCGCCAGAGCCCGCCGCCGTATCCGCCGAGTTTTCCGCCGGTATTCACCACCCGATGGCACGGAATGACGATGGCGAGACGGTTGCGACCGTTGGCGGTGCCGACGGCGCGAACCGCGCGCGGATTGCCGACCGTGCGTGCGATGTCGGCGTAGGAGCACGTCGAGCCGATCGGGATGTCGCGCAGCGCATTCCAGACCGACACCTCGAACGGCGAACCGCGCACTACCAGTGGCACGGTGAACTCGCGCCGGCGCCCTGCGAAGTACTCCTCCAGTTCGGTGAAGAGTCGCTCAAGATGCGGATGGCTTTCGGTGACCACCGGTCCCTGGAACCAGCGCCGCAACGTCGGCGCCTGCCGTCGCAGCCGCTCGATGTCGCCGAATTCGAGGAGCACCACGCCTTCGGTCACGGCGGCAGCGACGAGCTGGCCGAGGGGTGAATGCCAGGTCGCGGCAAAGACCGGTTCGCCATTGCGGGACCGTCCGGGCGGCGCGCCGACCGCGCGCGCGAACGCGTCGCGGAAGCCGCTGTGCGACTCCCACCCCGATGACACGATCACGCGATCGAGCGATGCGCCGCGACGGAGCTGACGCTGTGCGTGGGCAACTGCCCGCGCCCGTTGCCAGCGATGGAAGGTCATGCCGTGCGCACGCAGGCAGTGGCGCCGCACGCGCACCGGATCGAAGCCGTGCCGGGCGAGTTCCTTGTCGGTGAGGCGCCGCGTTCCGGTGGCGTCGGCCAGAGCGGTGAGCCGCGACCACCAGTCGGGTTCGACCTCGACCTGTTCGGGCTTGCATCGGAGGCAGGGACGAAATCCGGCTTCCTCCGCAGCCGCGAGCGACGTGAAGAACTCGAGATTCTCGGGGCGCGCGCGGCGCGACGGGCAGGTGGGGCGGCAGGCGATTCGCGTGGTCCGGACCGCCACGATGAAGAGCCCGTCCCACGCGGCGTCGCGGCGGGCGACGGCGCCCAGGAGGGTGCGGCGCGATGGCAGCTGTCGAAGCGATGTCATGGGCAGGAGTCTATCGCCACCCCGGCGCGCGCTGCCACCGCGAACTGGACGAGGAATCCCCCTTGCTGTGGGGGTGCCGGTGTGGGATTCTTTGGTGTCGCGGGATCCGCGACTTCCGGAGCGAGCCATGAGCGAACGACGCCTGCAGGTGTACGAGACCGACCAGGTCCGAGTGACCTATGATCCTACCATCTGTCTGCATTCGGGGATCTGCCTGCGCACCCTCCCCGCGGTGTTCGATGTCGGTTATTCCCGCTGGATTCACCCCGAACGCGCCACGCCGAGCGCGGTGATGGCAGCGGTCGCGAAATGTCCGTCGGGAGCGCTACGCGCCACGCTGGTGACGTCGGTGATGCATCGCGTGCCCCGCGACGAAAAACCGTGAGATCACGAGCCGACCTTGAACGCAGCTGCCATCTGGAATTTCCCGTCGAGGAAGACCTCGGCCTGATACGCGCCATCCTTCTTCAACGGCGCGAAGCGGAACGGGACGATGGCGACGCCGGCGGTGTCCGCCGCGGCCGTCTTGCTCGCCGCTGAATCGACGGTCTGGTCCTTGAGACGGATCCGGACGCTCACCGGAGTTCCCGCATTCGCATAGATGGTGCGAACCGAGGCGAGGACCGAGTCGCTCGATCCAAAGCCCGCCGCGCCTCCAAGGATGATACGATTGGCGCTGTCGAGCGACCGGCCGATCTCGATACCCATGACGTGACCGACCTTCGGAGCGTTGGCCGCCGCCGCGCTGCCGGCTGAGGCCGTACCGCCAAGTGCAGCGGTCGTGGCGCTGTCGAAGTCGGAGGAACGCGCCCCCTTTCGGCCGCAGGCCGTGAGGGCGAACAAGGCTGCAACGGTGAATGCCGTGGCCGATCGTGTCATGGGTCACCGAGGTCGAGGTCCGGGGTCATCGCAACCAGCTGCAGTTACGCGTCGGGGAAACTATCAGGGGGGAGCGGGATGGCAATAAGACTGGTCGTATTCGACGTGGCCGGAACGACCATTCGCGATGGTGGCGGCGTGGTCCGCCAGGCGATGCACGATGCCATCGCCGGGCGCGGCCTCACCCTGCGGGACGGCGCCATGGAAGGGGTCGCCGGGATGGCCAAGGGACAGGCGATTCGCACCCTGATCGAAGGGCACGGCCGCGACGAACTGCTCGACGACATCGACGCCATTCATGCCGATTTCAGGCACCGCATGATCCGCTATTACCGCGATCACGCCGACGTGAGTGCAGTGGCTGGCGCAGCCGAGACCTTCGCCGCGCTGCGAGCGGCCGGAGTCCACGTGGCACTCGATACCGGCTTCGGACGGCAGGTGCTCGACGTTGTCCTCACCCGCGTGGGGTGGAACGGAAGCGATGCGCCGATCGATGCATCGATCGCGAGCGACGAAGTGGAGCGCGGACGACCGTGGCCCGACATGATCGACGCGCTGCGCGTCAAGCTGGGCGGCATTCCGTACGGGGAGGTGGCCAAGGTTGGCGATACGCCGATCGACCTGCATGAGGGGACGATGGCGCGATGCGGATTTGTCGTCGGCGTGCTGTCGGGCGCGCACAGCCGGGAGTCGCTGAGTCAGCATCCCAACGACGCGCTGATCGGAAGCGTGGCGGAGATTCCGGAGTTGTTCCGCTCGAACGGGCTGATGCCGGCCTAGGACGACGGCCGCTTGAGGCGCCCGGCCTCTTCGGCGGCCCGCCGCAGCAGGAATTCGATCTGGGCATTGAGGGAACGGAGGTCGTCCGCGGCCCACTTGGCGAGGGCTGCGTGCAGCCGCGGCTCGAGCCGCACCACGAACGACTTCCGTTCACTCACGACGCGACCTCACCTAGTAGATCGAGCCGGTGTTCACGACCGGTTGCATCGGTTGCTCGGCGCAGAGCGTGACGAGGAGGTTGGAGACCATCGCCGCCTTCCGCTCTTCGTCGAGGGAGACAATCCCTCGTTCGACAATGCTCTTGAGCGCCATGTCGACCATCGATACCGCGCCTTCCACGATCAAGGTTCGCGCGGCGATGATCGCGCTCGCCTGCTGACGGCGCAGCATCGCGTTGGCGATCTCCGGCGCGTAGGCGAGATGCGCGATCCGCGCCTCGAGCACCTTCATCCCCGCCTTCTGCAGCCGCGCCTGCACTTCGCCGGCGAGCTGATCGGAGATCTCGGCGGCGTTGTGACTCAGCGAGCGCTCGCCGTCCTGATGGGCGTCGTACGGGTAGCTGGTGGCGAGGGCACGCACCGCAGACTCGCTCTGCACCCTGACGTAGTCCTCGTAGTTGTCGACTTCGAAGATCGCTTCGGCGGAATCGACCACCTGGAAGACGACGATCGCTGCGATCTCGATCGGATTGGAGTTCTTGTCGTTCACCTTCAGTTTCGTTGTCTCGAAATTGCGGACGCGGAGCGAAATGCTGCGCTTGGCAAGGAACGGATTGGCCCACCAGAGCCCCTGCGACTTCACCGTGCCGACGTACTTGCCGAAGAGGGTGAGGACCTTTGCCTGGTTGGGCTGGACCGAGAAGAGGCCGGCAAAGCCGAAGAAGACGGTTGCAAAGAGCAGCCCCACGCCGATTCCCACCGGCAGCCCCGATCCGTTGGCGGAGCCGGTGGCGATGAGGAATGCCCCGATGGCTATGAGGATCAGGAAAAACAACACCGCCGCCAGCCCGTTGACTGCCCGTCGTTCGATTTCGCTCGCCATCGACCCGTTCCGGTGTGTGATATTGAAATGATATCACAGTGATACGGTGCCCGCAAGCTCCCCCGGGATACCTTCCCCTCATGCGTCGTTTCCGCGCCGCCCTCGCCGCTGCAGCACTCCTTGCCGCATGCCACGACGATTCGATGGTCGGGGCGCCGCCACCGCCACCCCCTCCGGCACCGGAAATCACCACGCTCGACGTCGCGCGCACCGGCCCGACCAACGTGACGCTCCTGGCCATCACCGCCGTCGCGACCGACCGCGTCTGGGCGGCGGGGCAGGGCGGGCTGATTCTCGGCTGGGACGGCACGCAATGGCACACCGAAGCGACTCCGACGAACGCGACGATCACCGGCGTCTGGGGTGCCGATTCGAACAACGTCTTTGCCGCAGCCGACAGCGGCATTCTCTTGCGCCGGACGCCAGCCGGCTGGGTGACCGAGGCGAGCGGGACCACCAACACGCTGCTCGACATCTGGGGAATCGACGCCAACCAGGTATGGGCCACCGGGAACAACGGCACCATTCTGCGCCGCACCGGCGCAGGGTGGGCTCCGATGCGAGTCCCGGCACCGGCCGAGCTGTGGGGGATCTGGGGGAGTTCCGAGAACGCGCTCGTTGCCGTCGGGCAGAACGGCGCGATCCTGGAGTGCTGCGATGCTGGCGCATGGCACACGGTACCATCACCGACGACGAACCTCCTGCTTGGTGTGGTGGGCGATGGCTCGGGTCGCATCGTTGCCGTGGGTGCGAGCGGGACGATCCTGGTTCGCGACGCGAGCGGCTGGCGTCAGGTCGTCTCACCCACGACGTACAATCTCTTCGACGTCTGGAGCGACGGACCCGGTCGCTTCACCGCGATCGGCGACGGCGGCCGGATTCTGGTCGGCGACGGAATCACCTGGAGTATCCTGCCGACCGCCGGTGTGCACGAGAACCTGCGTGGCATCGCTGCCGCCGGGGGGAGGCACTTCGCGGCCGGGTGGTACGGCACGGTCATCGATGACTCCGGCGGCAGCTGGCATCCGACCCTTGATGGCGGCGTGCTCTACGACGTCAATGCGCCACCTGACGGTCCTGCAATCTCGGTGGGATCGGGAGGTCTGGCGTTTCAGCGATCCGGCGACGGTTGGCACGACATCGCCATCCCGACGACTGCCTCGTTGTACGGGATCGCTGGTCCATCGGCATCTCGGCGGCTGGTCGTCGGCGACAGCGGAACGATTCTCCGCTTCGACGGAAGCAGCTGGCATCGCGAAGCATCGCCTTACGACGGATTGCTACGATCGGTGTGGTGGGCACCTGACGATCGCGCCATGATCGTGGGCGATGCGGGTACGGCACTCGCGTGGGACGGCGCGTCGTGGCGCCCCACCGCGACGCACACGAATGCGTTCCTCCGGAACGTCTGGGGGATCGACTGGAATCACGTCTACGCCGTCGGTGACAGCGGCACGGTGCTCCGCTTCGACGGGGTCGCGTGGTCGCAGCTCGCCACGTCGACGACGCAGTTGCTGCGCGGCGTCTGGGCCGGATCGCCGAGCGACGTCTGGGTTGTGGGCGAGAATGCCACCGTGCTGCATTGGGACGGCGGCGCCTGGCAGTCGCTCTCGCCTCCGACCATGAGCGCGCTGCGCGCGATCCGGCGAATCGGCAACGACATGTACGTGAGCAGCGCCGACGGAAAAATCTGGCGGTGGGATGGTGTGCACTGGACTGAGCTCGACAGCGGATTGCCGGTCGTCCTCGCCGCGCTTGAGGTCGATGCCGGCGGCCTCGTGGCCGTCGGCGACCTGAGCGCCATCGTCGAAGGGCACTAGGTCATCAGCTTCCGGCGCGGCGAGATCACGTTGGCGATGAGGATTCCGGCCACGAGTGACGTTGCGATCAGCGCCATGCGGAAGGCGCTGTCGACGCCGACTTCGACGTTCCGATCGAGGAGTGACGCCAGCGATTGCAGGCCGACGCTTCCCGGCACGAGCACCAGGAGGCCCGGAACCAGCGTGATCTGAGCCGGGCGATTGGTCAGCCGCGCGTACCAGTTGCTTCCCACCCCCGTCATCAATCCGCCGACGAACGCTCCGAGCTCGGCGCCAAGTGCGTTCGAACCGACGCGGGCGCCGACGAACGCCACGATCCCCGCGACCACGATCCAGAGAAAGTCATGCACGTCGGCCTTGAGGAGGACCGCGAATCCGATCGGCGAAATCAGCACGGCAAGTGCCAGCGTCCATCCGGGAAGCGGGACGATCGGCGATGAATGCGGTGTGCCGATCAGAAGGTCCGCCGTCTTCGCGCCGATGGCGATTCCGAATGCGATGCCAAGCAGGAGCACCAGCGCGCCCATCAGTCGTGCGGTGCCGCTGGAGAGGTGCTTGGTGGAGAGTTCGGTCACCGCCGTGGTGAGCATCAAGCCCGGGATCAGGACGATCACCCCCGACAGCGTGGCGAGGAAGACCGAGACATGCAGTCCCGCGACGGCTGCGGCGGCGGCGAGCATCGATGCGATGAACGCGGCGAGTGGATCGAACACCCGCCCCACCGCGACGTGCCGCGCCGCGACCAGTGCCAGCGCGCCGGTGACCAGTCCGATCGCGGCGGCGACGATCACCTCGTGGAGGCCGCCGCCGAGGAAGCGGGCCGCGCCACCGGAAACGAGACCGAACGCCAGCGTCGTCGTGACCGGACCGAAACGCGGTGATGCCGCTTCGATTGTCTCGATGGCGACCGATCCTTCCTGCGGCGACATCTGGCCGTTGAGCACGCGGCGGGCGACTTCGTCGACTCGCGCCAGCTTGCCCAGATCGGATTCGGCCGGCTCGACGCGGATCATGAAGGTGCGCTGGTCATCCTGCGCGCCGAACGACGCCATGATCGAGGTGGGCAGCGAGAAGAACTGACCGTCGAGGCCGAGGCGGTCGCTCATCAGCGCGAGCGCCTCCTCGAGGCGGTGCGCCGCGTACCCCGAGGTATGCAACGCGCGTCCGAGGCGCAGCACGAAGGCGACACGTTGATCGGCAGGTTCGGTGTGTGGCAGCGGCGGCATCTCCTCGGTATGATACGCCCGGTTGAATCCCACGGTCCAGGAGCCTCCCGGTCTGCGGCATAGTCGGCGTGCACAACTATGCCAGCAATCGGGTCGCCGTGACAGGCGAGCTCCCTGCGGCTCGTCTTCAACGGCGAGATCTACAACTTCGTCGACCTTCGCGACCGGCTGGAGGCGCGCGGGCATCGGTTCCGCTCGCGGACCGACAGCGAAGTCATTCCGCATCGCTACGAGGAGTCGGGAGCTGAAGCGCTGGAACCCCAAGCAGATCCTCAAGGAAGTGATGCGGGGATCGCTCCCGGACGCTATCATTGACCGTCCGAAGCAGGCGTTCGCCGCGCCGATCGAAGAGTGGTTGCGGATGGGACTCGGGCCGGGCGCGCCGACCACGGCGTGCAGATCTGGACGCTGATAAACCTGTCGGCGTGGTATGATCACTGGATTGATGGTGCACCGCTCACCTGAGCCCAGGCGGAGGATGCTCTGGCCACGCTGAAGCAGCGCGCCGCGCGAATGGTGCTGGCGCGGCAGGCGAACCGGATGACCCGCGACGTCAGTCCGTACAACCGGATCTGGGGTCGCGCGATCGAGCTGCAACTCGGCCGCCTCGACGAAGAAGCCTTTCGTCGCGAGCTCGACGCCTTCTACGCCGGTCTCGATCCCGATGAATGCGCCAGCACGATCAATCTCACGGCTCAATCGGCGAAGCTTGATCGCCCCGGTGGCTACAAGACCGATGTCCTCGCGCTCGCGGGACACGCGCCGGAGCATCCCGGCCGTTTCGATTTCTGGGCGCGCCGCTTTGCGCTCGCGCGGCAGCTCTCGATTCGCTCCGACATCATCATCGTTCGCGGGGGCGGACAGATTCCGCCGCACGGGCATTCGCAGGTTGTTTCGGGCTTTTACGTGCTCACCGGCCGAGTTGCCGTGCGGCACTACGATCGCGTCGAGGAGCGTGACGACCACGTGATGCTGCGCAAGTCGGTCGATACCGAGATGGGACCGGGCGGGTACACCACGAATTCGGAGTACTTCCAGAACATCCACTGGCTGCTGGGCGTGGCGCCGGTGTCGTACCTCTTCCGGTTCACGGTCACCGACGTGCCGGTCCAGCGGTTCAGCGGATCAGTACACGATCATTCCCGTGCCTACGTCGATCCGACCGGCGCTCCCGACCAGGCGGGGCTGATTCGCGCCCCGTATGTCACCGAGAAGGATGCCCGGGCGATTCCCTTTCGCTAGGCGACGCGGCGAGTCTTTCCCTTCAGGAAATCCATCAGCAGAAATTGGCCGAGCGTCATCGGATTGGCGAAGTACGCCTTGCCGCGACAGATCCGACTGACCTGCTTGACGAATTCCACCAGGGGACGATCCCGTGCCAGCATGAAGGTGTTGATCAGGATGTTGCTGCGGCGGCACGCGGCAACTTCCGCGAAGGTCGCCTTGAGGATCGCCGGATCGAGGCCAGCGGAGTTGACGTAGATCCGCCCGTTGGGAAGGGTCAGCGCCGACGGCTTGCCATCGGTGATCATGATGATCTGCTTCATGTCCTTGCGCTGTCCCGCCAGGATTCGTCGCGCAAGCGCGAGCCCGCCGGCGGTATTGGTGTGATACGGACCGACCTTGACGTTGGCGAGCGCACCCACCGGAATCTCTTCGGCGCCATCGTGAAAGAGCACGACGCGGATCGAGTCACCGGGGTACTGGGTGCGGATCAGGTGCGTCAGCGCGAGCGCCACCTTCTTCGCCGGCGTGAAGCGATCCTCACCGTACAGGATCATCGAATGGGAGCAGTCGAGCATCAGCACCGTCGCGGCTGACGAACGGTATTCCGACTGCACCACCATCAGGTCCTGGTAGTCGAGCTCGATCGGCACGTGCAGGCCGTGGCGCGCAATGGCGCTCGACAGCGTCGCCGGCACGTCGAGATTGAGGACGTCGCCGAATTCATACGGCCGGCTTGCGGCCTCCGCCTCGTTGCTGGTGGCGAGGTGCGGCGTCTCATGGCTCCCGAGCGCCGACTTGCCGAGCGCGCCCAGGAGTTCCTTCAAGGTCTTGTAGCCGAGGAAGTCGGCGCCCTTTTCAGTGAGGTCGAAATGCACGGTGCGCGCGGCGTCGCGTTCGTGGCCGTGCGCGGTCTGGTCGTGCAGCGACGCCTGAGCCGGCTTCCCATCGAGGGAGAGATATCCCTCGTCGACCAGCCGCTGCACGATCTTGTCGAGGAGATCGGCGAGATCCTTCGTCGTCTGCGCGTCGCGGTCGGCGTCGCCGGTTGACTCGCCGCGCAGCAATTTCAGCATGTCGGGGGTGAGCTGTCCCGATTCCATCAGCGCCTTGAGGATCGCCTGCCGGAGATCATCGAGTGAGCGTCCCGCATCGGGATCGGGAGGTTCGTCCCACCACGGATTCCCGGCAAATCCCGACTGCAGCAGAAAATCGCCAAGCTTGTCGAGGAGCGCCTGGAGGTTGACCTGGTCGGCCAGTCCGGCGACGAAGCGGGAATAGGTGGTGTATCGCATACGGTTTGATCCTAATGCCGCGCTGGCGCATGACAAGCAAGTAACTTCCTGCACATGCGTTCCCCTTTAGCCGTAGCGCGCCAAGCCGTCGTCGGGATCGGTACCGGCGCGCTGCGCGGGCCGTTGCGTGCGCTGCAACACGCGGATTTTCGCCGGTTCCTTTCTGGCCAGGGGATTTCGCTGATCGGCACCTGGATGCAGTCGATCGCGGAGGGGTGGCTGGTGCTCGAACTGACCCACTCCGCGTTTGCCGTCGGGCTCACCACCACCTTCGCGACGCTGCCGATCCTCGCCCTCACCCTCTACGGCGGCGTCGTCGCCGACCGGGTCGACAAGCGACGCTTCGTCATGCTGCTGCAGACGATCATGCTGCTCGAAGCGACCACGATGGCGGTGCTCACGCTGACGCACCACATCACGGTGCACATGATCTGGGGACTGGCGGTGATCTTCGGATTCGCCACCGCGTTCGAGGTGCCGGCGCGGCAGGCGTTCCTGGTTGAGCTCGTCCCGGCGAACGACCTGGTCTCCGCCGCCGCCATAAATTCCACGACGTACAATCTCGCCCGCGTAGTCGGGCCCGCGATCGCCGGGATCATCGTGGCGATTGCCGGGCCCGGTGCGGCATTCGCCGTCAACGCGGCGAGCTACATCGCCGTGCTGATCGGTTTGTCACGGATCGAGAAGCAGTACATCCCCGCGGTGCACCAGGAGCGGCAGTCGGTCTTCACCGGCATGCGATTCATCGCGTCGCGCGAAGTACTGGCGGGACTGGCGTGTCAGATGGTGCTGCTCACCGTCTTCGCGGGAAGCTTCATCCCGATCCTTGCCGTCTATGCGCGACAGGTGCTCAAGGTCGGCGCGGCGGGATACGGGATGCTGACTTCTGCAGTCGGCGTCGGTGCGGCGATCGGCGCAATCGTGATCGGCGGGATGAGTGGATCGTTCTCGCGGCCCCGGATCGCCGTGGTGGCGGCCACGGCGCTCAGCACCACGGTGATTCTCCTGTCGCTGGTGCGCGATCCGACGCTGGCACTCGCGGTCCTGGCGTGCGCCGGTGCGGCCATGGCGAGTCAGGGGATCGTCACCGCGACAGGGCTGCAGCTCGCCGCCCCGGCGGAGCTTCGCGGACGGGTGATGGCAGTCTATTCGTTCGTCGTCCTCGGACTGGCGCCGATCGGCGCGTTCCAGGCCGGGTGGATCGCCGAACATTTCGGGGCGCCGGTGAGTATTGCCGTAAGCGGAACGATCTGTCTGATCGGCACCGCGATCCTTCGCAAGCGACTCTGGAACGGGAAGGAGGAGTAATGCTGCTGACCATCTCGCGGGAATTCGGCGCCGGAGGATCGGTCGTCGCGGAGACGGTGGCCCGCCGGCTGGGATGGAGCCTGGTCGACAACCAGCTGGTCGAGGAGATCGCCCGCCGTGCCGGGATGACCCCTGAGGAGGCGCAGTCGCGTGTCGAACGCGGGCCGACCTTCGTGGAGCGGGTTGCGCGCGCGCTGGCGGCTGCCACGCCCGAGGCGCTCACGCCGAGCAGCGTGCAGCCGCCCGAGCTCGAGGAGGCGCGCATCAAGCTGATCACCGAACAGGTCGTGTCGGAATCTGCGGATGGACACGCGGTGCTGGTTGGACGTGCGGCGAGTGCGGTGATCGGCCGCCGGGCCGATGCGTTGCACGTCAAGCTGGTCGGGACGCTGGAGTATCGGCGGCAGGTGGTCGCCGACCGCCTCGGCATTTCAATCGAACAGGCGGAACGGCAGGTGCGCGATGTCGACGCACACCGGACCGAGTATCACCGCAAATGGTACCAGCGCGACTGGCGCAACCCGCAGAACTATCATCTGGTGATCAACACCGGATGGGTCGGGCTTGACCGCGCCTCCGACCTGATCGTGGATCTCGTGACCGGACATTAGGTGCGGTCACGTTTCGTCGCCGTACCCCTTGCGACGCTGCGGCTTGGCCCGCTGCCATCCCGATTCCTCGTTGCGCGAGATCCGCTGATCGGCAACCAGCGCCTCGAGGATGAATTCACACGCCGCGACCGACAGCTCACGATCGTCCGGCGTTGCGAGCCGTGACTCCTCGACCAGTGCCATCAGCCCCGGGACGACGTTGAACGCGCGAGAGCTGGTTTCCGTCCGGTCATCCACGCCGATCTTGAGGGCGCCCCCCTGGTCAAACCAGGCGACGATCTCCTCGACGTCCGCATCGGGAACGCGGTCCGCGAACGCCGACCCCGCCGCCTCGCGGATCAATTCGCGGGCCACGGCATCGCTTCCCTGGAGCTCGCCTTCGTATTCCAGCTCCAGCTTCCCGGTGATCGCCGGAAGGCCGGCGTAGACATCGGCGACACGCGCCACGGTCCGTGCTGCCCGTTGATGCAGTGCGCGGCGCTCGGCGTTGCTCACCACGATTTCCATGAGCGAGATCGGCAGTCGCTGGCTCACCCCGGACCGCTTGTCGACGCGCTTGTCGCGGCGCGCTCCGACCGCAACGTGTTCGATCATCTCGGCGAGAAAGTCGGGGATGACGACGTCGATCCGACCGCGCGACGTCCACGCTTCCTGTCGGGTGATCGCCACGCCAAGGTCGGCGGTGCGGGGATAGTGGGTACGGATTTCGGAGCCAATCCGGTCCTTGAGCGGCGTGATGATCTTGCCGCGCGCGGTGTAGTCCTCGGGGTTCGCCGTGAATACGAGCAGCACATCGAGGGGCAGGCGGACGGGATAGCCTTTGATCTGAACGTCGCCCTCCTGCATGATATTGAAGAGGCCGACCTGGATCTTCCCCGACAGATCCGGAAGCTCGTTGATCGCGAAGATGCCGCGGTTGGCTCGGGGCAGCAGGCCGAAGTGCATCGTCAGCTCGTCGCCGAGCAAATGCCCGCCGCGCGCGGCTTTGATCGGATCGAGATCGCCGATCATGTCGGCGATGGTGACGTCGGGCGTGGCAAGTTTTTCGACGTAACGCTGATCGCGCGTCGCCCATGCGATTGGGGTTGCATCCCCACATTCGGCAATTCGCTCGCGCGCGAATTTTGAAATCGGTGCGAATGGATCGTCGTTGATCTCGCTTCCGGCGACGACCGGGATCGCATCATCGAGAAATGCGGTCAGCCCCCGGAGGATCCTGCTCTTCGCCTGCCCGCGGGTGCCGAGGAGGATGAAATCGTGCCGCGCCAGGAGCGCATTGATCATTTCGGGCTCGATCGTTCCCTCATAACCGAGCACGCCGGGGAAGAGCGGTTCGCCTGACTCGAGACGCGCGACCAGATTGGCTCGCAATTCATCCCGGACCGACCGATCACGAAGTGGGAATTCGCTCCACGCGCTCTGGGAGAGCTCGCCGAGCGTTCGAGGACGTGCTGGCATCGGAACTCCGAAGGACATTTCACACGGGTGACAATACGCGAGACAGGGACGTCACCATGGCGCGTTTATCGCACCCCGCAAGTTAGCCAGAGCGGGATCATGTGGCCGGAAGTCGAGGCAGGGAAGGAGGTTAGATGCTTGACAGCCCGCGTCCCATGCCTAACTTGTTCCCCGGTGCACTGGGCGACAGCGGCCGATACGCGGTACCGGCCTCGGTGACCAACGTCATCAAACCAAAGGGAGAGGCGATGCGGAAGGTACTGATTGCGGCGGCCGTCCTGGCTGTCGCGGCATGTGGGGAGAAGAAGCCGGCTGCTGGCGATACGACCAACACCATGGCCCCGTCGACGCCGGCGATGGCATCGGACTCGGCGAAGAAGGACACGACGATGAAGGATTCGATGAACAAGGTGATGGATACGACCCATAAGGACACCACCACCAAGAAGCCGTAATCGCCGTCGCTTTCCCGCTGCACCCTGACGCCCCGTGCCCCGATGGCTCGGGGCGTCGAGTATTCAGGCCACGGTACGTTCGAGTCCCTCGAACGGCAGCTCGACCACGTCCGCGGCCACGCCGCCTACCTGCACCACGTCGCCCGCGGCCACCTCGCGCCGCAGGACCGCAAGGGCGACCATCCGGTCGGCGATCCGGCCGATCGTACGCACCGTTCCCACCGGCTTGCCGTAGTGGCTTGCCATCCGATCCGCGGGAAGGGTCGTCCCGCCGAATAGCAGGCCTCGGAGCACCCGGTTGGCATGACCGCGAAAGTGAAGTCGCGCGACCGTCTCCTGGCCGGTATAACACCCCTTGTCGTACCGGACGCCGCCAAGTTCGTCGAACCGAACCTCCTGAGGCAGCGTGCGATCATCGATTTCGCGACCGAGCGTCGGCCACCCCATCAACAGCCGGGCGGCAGTCGCCCAGCCCGCCGGAGCGCTGGTCCAGCCATCAGCGGCGAGTTCGGCATCGATTGCCTGAGGGTCGTCGCCGACGGCGATTGCTGCAAAGGGTGCCGGACCGGCTGGCCGGAAAACCGGTCCAGACGACAATGCGGGCGCGTTGGAGCCATGCAGCCACCGCACCGTGACCGAGCCGGTGCGATCGGCGATCGTCGCGAGCCGAGGTGGCACCGTCCGGGCAAAGAGTTGCCCCATGGTCACCCGGGCCTGCGCCGGGACCAGCACCCACGCGGCATCGCCGTCGCGCAGAGTCCAGGCGTCGGAAATGATCATTCCCTTGGGCGTGAGGAATGCCCCCCACACCGCGGCGAGATTCGCCGCCTTGGCAACATCGTTGGTCAGGAGTCCTTGCAGGCAGTCGATCGCACCGCGGCCCTCGACGCGAAAGACCGCGTCATCAATCGCAACCGCGTGCCGCTCGCGCTGCAGGCCGGCGTGGTCGGCCGGGGAAAGGATGCAATCGGGCGCCGGCGAATCCATCGCCGAAAGCTAGGGGAGCAGCGGTCCAAACGAGAGCAGCGCTGCGCCCGAGCGCGCGCGCCCTCCGCGGTCCCGGATCAGGCGGCTCGAAACTGACCCAGGAACTCCACCTCGGGGCAGGCGCGCAACTTGGCAAAGGCGCGCTCGCGAAGCTGGCGGATCCGTTCGCGGGTGACGCCGAGGGTCTCGCCGATCTCTTCGAGCGTGAGTGCCTCACCGGTCGCATCGAGGCCGTAGTAGAGCGACAAGATGCGGCGCTCGCGCGGCGTGAGATAGCGGCGGAAGAGTCGATCGATGAAGTCGCGACGCAGGATCACGTCGGTGTTGCTCTCGATTTCACTCCCCTCGCCGACCGGTAGCCGCTCGCCGAGGGTCGCGGCTCGCGAATCTCCGGTCTCGATCGGCGCATCGAGCGACACCTCGGTGACGAAGAGCCGGCGCGCGTGGCGGACGTCGTCGAGCGGCATCCCAAGAGCGACGGAGAGCTCTTCATCGGTGGGCGTGCGCCCGAGTTCCTGGGCAAGGAGTCCCTGCGACTTGGCGAAGCGGACCACGGCTGTGTTCTGGTTGAGCGGGAATCGCACCGATCGCGTCTGCTCGGCGAGCGCCTTGAGCACCGCCTGACGTACCCACCAGACTGCGTACGAGATGAACTTCACACCGCGATCCGGATCGAACTTGCGCACCGCGCGGAGGAGCCCCTCGTTGCCGATCGCGACCAGGTCACTGAGGTCGAGTCCATGACCCTGGTATCGCTTCACGAAGGCGATCACGAAGCGGAGATTCGCCGTGACGAGTCGTTCCGCCGCATCGGGATCTCCGGTGCGGGCCCGCCGTGCCAGGGCGCGTTCTTCCTCCACGCTGCCGATCATCGGCAGGTCCTTGATGTCGCGCAGATACTGCTCGAACGACTCGGCTGCGGTCACCGGAATGGCGCGCGCGCGCTCCGGGGCTCGGCGAACTCGACGGGGCATCAGGGGCCCACTCTACGGCTGAGTTTTTGGGAGAGGATCGGGAGAACTACCGTCGCAAGATGGCAATGGCGCCGGAGTTGTCAAGAGCCGTAAATCCCTGTCCTCCAATGAGTTGCGGCTGAAAGTGTTGCACATTTCCAGCAACCTTCAACACCATTGTTTCCACACCAATGTGCACGGATACCACAACTCATTGGCGCTGCGCGCGCTGGAGCGATCGCGCTTCCGATCGCAATGTGTGTAACTGGACGATTGGGAAAGGTTTGGTGCTGAACTGTTCGACGACAAACTGATTCGAAATACTAGAGCAGCGATCTGACGAGTGAGAGATCGAGCGGAAGAGTCCAGCTATCATCGGTGCGCGCCATCGCACCGAAAGACGACAGCAATGCCGCGCGAACGGCGCCGTGGCGATTCTTCTTGTCAGCATGCATCGCACGGTCGACGGCGGCGTCATCGAGTTCCGATGGCGGCGCAACCGGAAGGCCGAGCCGGCCAAGAATTGCAGCGATTCGATCGGCGGTGCCGGCGACGGCAACCCCCATCCGTTCCGCAACGCGCGTTTCGACGACAAGGCCGATCGCAACCGCTTCGCCGTGCGGGATGGCATAACCGCTGGCGCGTTCGAGTGCGTGCGCGATGGTATGTCCCGCATTGAGGACCACCCGGCGATCACCTTCGCGCTCGTCTTCGCTCACGACGGCGGCCTTCAATTCGGCGCTGCGGTGAATCAGCCGCTCGAGTGTCGGGAGGTCACGCGCGAGAATCGCCGGCGCGTTCGACGCGATCCATTCCCCGTACTCGGCGTCGAGTGTCGCCCCGTGCTTGACCGCTTCGGCGAGTCCTTCGCGGTACGACCGGTCAGGGAGGGTGGCAAGGGCTGCGGGGTCGCACACGACGACCGATGGCGGATGAAACGCGCCGACGAGATTCTTGCCGTGCGCGGTATTGACGCCGGTCTTCCCGCCGACCGCAGCGTCCAGCATGCCAAGGGTGGTGGTAGGCGCCGCAATCCATGGGACTCCGCGAAGGAATGTGGCGGCGACGAAACCAGCGAGATCGGTGGTCACGCCACCGCCAACGGCAACGATGACGCAATGACGATCGCAGCCGGATGCGAGGAGCTGATCGGTGAGGGTCTGCCAGGTCTCGCGGGTCTTGTGTTCCTCTCCGGCCGGAAAGGTGAGCGTGGTCGCACCCTGCACGGGCGATGGGACGGTGCTCGCGACGTTGCTGTCACTGATCACGACCGGCCGCGCGCCGGGATGTCGTTCGACAAGGAGTGGGGCGATGTCGCCGAGCGCACCGGCGCGGACGATCACGGCGTAGCTACCGGTGGCGTGCCGCACGGAACACGGCGCTACCAGACGACATCTCCGGTACCGGCGCGCTGGTTCGCGACCCGCGCCAACGCGAAGAGCAGGTCGGACAGCCGGTTCAGGTAGACCAGGAAAAGGGGTGGCACGTCGTCTTCGCGGGCGAGCGCCACGACGCTCCGTTCCGCGCGGCGGCAGATCGCTCGCGCCAGGTGCAACGCGGCGGCCTTGGGCGAACCACCGGGGAGGACGAACGCCTTGAGCGGCGGAAGTTCTTCGTCCGCCGCGTCGATCGCGGCTTCGAACTCCGTAACGCGGTGGTCCGACAGCGTGGCGCGTTCGAGCGACTTGCGGACCTTGTCGGGATCGGGCGTCGCGAGGTGGCCGCCGATGGAAAAGAGGTCGCGCTGCACGGCTTCGAGGAGTTGGTCGGCGAGGTCGATCGGAGCACACGCTCGCGCCACGCCGATCGCCGAGTTCAGTTCATCGACGTCGCCGTAGGCGGCAACGCGCGGATGATCCTTCGGGACGCGTCCTCCGCCGAAGAGGCCGGTTTCGCCCGCGTCGCCGGTTCGCGTGTAGATCTTTGATGACACGACTGGAAGGTAACCGGGCGGCCAGCGCCGATCCCGGCGCGCGCGGGGGATCTGTCAGCGAGTGGCGCGCACCACGTCGAGCATCGCCTCGCGGTCGATGAACTTCTCGCGCGGGCGGCCCGCCGGTGCGCCGCGCGCGATCTCGGCGCGATCGATCGCCTGCCAGTCACTCCACGACACGACCTCGATCTCGCGGTCGGCAAGGAGTGCGTCGAACTCCGCGCCGTTGTTCTGCGAGGGCGAGAGGCGCCCCGACACGGCGTCGGCGAGGAGGTGGTCGACCGTCTCGGCGGCGCACGACTTGTTGGTGCCGATAATGCCGTGCGGGCCGCGCTTGATCCACCCTGTCACGTACAGGCCGCGTATCGCAGTGGCGCTCCCCGGTGCCTGCACCACCCGGCCACTGATGTTGGGGATTATCCCGCGGTCGGCGTCGAAGGGGAGTCCGGGAATCTCGATTCCGCGGTACCCGACCGATCGAAAGACGAGCCCGACCGGCAGGGTGATCATCTCGCCGGTCGGCTCCGCGCGCACCATCCCGTGGCGGTCGGCGACGAGGCGATTCTTGACGGCGCGGAGCTCCTCGACGCGGCCATCGCCGAGCAGTTCAACCGGCGACACGCAGAAATGGAAGACGATCCGCCGTGGCGCGCCGGTCGATCCGCGGGCCGCCCATTGGCGCAGGATCGCGACGTTGTTCTCCGCGGTGCGATCGTGATCTCGCGCGAGATGGTCGGCGCTGATCGGATCGAGCTCCACGTCGGCGGGATCGACGATGACATCGACCCCCTCGAGTTCGCCGAGTTCGCGAAGCTCGGGGGTGGTGCAGGCGGCCTGGACCGGCCCGCGGCGCGACAGGAGGTGCAGCGATTGCACCTGTCCGCGCCGGAACGCGTCGAGCGCGTGCACCGCGAGGTCCGTCGTTGACAGGTGGTCCGTCGATCGTGAGAGGATCCGGACCGCGTCCATCGCGACATTGCCGATTCCGACCACTGCCGCGCCCTGCTGGGAGAAATCGAATTGCCGGTCGGCGTAGTCGGGGTGCCCGTTGTACCACGCGACGAGTTCGGTTGCCGCGTGACTTCCGCGCAATGATTCGCCGGGGATGCCGAGATGGCGATCGGATTCCGCCCCGAACGCGTAGATCACGGCGTCATAGTGGGCGCGAAGTTCGGCCGGAGTGACGTCCTGGCCGACGGTCACGTTCCCGAAGAATCGAAACCCCGGTTGCGACGCGATCCGATCGAAGACCCGCGTCACCGACTTGATCTTGGGATGATCGGGTGCGACGCCGCCGCGCACCAGCCCAAACGGCGTGGGCAGTCGGTCGAAGAGGTCGATCTCGATGCCGGCGGCGCTCTTCTGCAGCGCTTCGGCCGCGTAGAAGCCGGCTGGTCCGGCACCGACGATGGCGACGCGAAGGGAGGCCGGGGGCATCGACATGCAGGAATCTAGGGCTTTGCCAGTTCACTCACCACGCTGTCGATCATCGCGATCATCCGATTCCCGCCGAGCGTGTGGTGATTGGCCATCACCGAAAAGACCAGCACCGGTGCGCCGGGACGTTCGATGAAACCACTCAGCGTATTGACGCCGCTGATCGACCCGGTCTTGGCGTGGACCGTCCCCGCTGCGGCTGTTCCGTTGAATCGCTCGCGCAGCGTCCCCGGCTTTCCGCTTTGCGGAAGCGCGGCATGGATCGCCTCGAAGCCGGGGTGGCGGTAGGCAAAGCGGAGCAGCTTGGTGAAGGCGAGCGGCGTGACATAGTTGTTTGCCGCGAGGCCGGAGCCGTCCTGAATGGAGAACTCCGTCGAGTCGATGCCGACCGAATCGATCAGGAACCGTCGCTCGATCCGGCGCCCCTCCTCCCACGACCCGGAAGTGCCGAACCGGCGCCCCACCTGTTTCATCAACATTTCGGCAAACCAGTTCTGCGATGGCGACAGGATCGGATAGAGCCAATCACGCAGCGGGCGCGACGTCACTTCGGCGAGGGGAGGTGTGGTGAGCGCGTTCTCGTAGGTCAGGGAGTCGATGGTCGAACGCACCGCGCCACGGACCGTGATTCCCGCTCCTTCGAGTTCGTGGCGGAAGGCGATCGCGGCATACCAGTTGGGGTCGACGACCGCCGCCGATTCGTATCGGGTCGCAGCGCCGGCGGGGAGCGTGCCGGTAGCGAAATAGCCCTTGCCGTCGGCGGCGCGGAAGATGTCGAACGTTCGCCGGGCGCCGCGTTCGACGTCGGCGCGATTCTCCAGCGAGAAGGCGCCGAGGTCCGGCGTCATGACCAACTGGGGAGGGTGACCGATCGCGTCGCCGGCTGTTTCGGCGAAATCGACCGAGTTGTCGTTGAAGCCGAGTCCGGAGACCGGTGCGGCATACCACCAGCCGAGATCGTAGTTCTCCCACGCAGGATGGATCACTTCGGGGGTGAAGTACGATCCGTCGCCAACCAGGTCTCCGGCGATCACCCGCACGCCGCGGTCGTGCAGTTGCTGGGCGAGCATGTGGAGCTTCGCCGCGGGATCGCGATCACAGACGCCGGGCTTTGTGGTGTCGGCATCGTAGCAGCGATGCGAAAATGTCGGGTCGCCGCGGCCGTAGAGAATCACATCGCCGTCCACGACACCGGAGGTACCGATCGGTCCCGTGGCATAGACGGAGGTCTTCACCGTGAACGATGGTCCGAGCAGCGAATTCGCCACCGTGCTGACGATCAGCTTCATGTTGCTCGCCGGGATCAGCAGGCGATCGGCGTTCCGTCCGTAGAGGAGATGACCGTCGAGATCGGTGACGGCAACGCCCCAGAGGAGGTGCTCGAGGCCGGGTGCATCGAGGCGCTGGTCGAGCCGTTCGCGAAGCGACTGCGCCGTGGCGCGGTGTACTGCGCACAGCATCGCCAGCACGGCAATCATCCGGCTAGTCATACGCGACGCGCGGATCTGCGGCTGCATAGCAAAGGTCCGTGACGAGGTTGGCGAGGACGAACACCAGCGAGAGGAAGAGAATGCTTCCCTGAACCGCCGGAAGATCACGCTTGTCGATCGCGGTCAGCACGTAGCGGCCGACCCCCGGCCACGAGAAGATGGTCTCGGTGAGGATCGAACCGGTCAGATACGATCCGAAGTCGAGGCCGATGACGGTGATGATCGGGAGCAACGCGTTGCGCAACGCATGCCGGACGATGACGGTGAGGTTGGATACTCCCTTGGCGCGGGCGGTTCGCACTGGATCGGCGCCGAGGGATTCGCGCATCGTGGCACGGGTCATCCGGGCGAGCATCGCGACGGAGCGCATGCCGAGCGCGGTGGCAGGCAGGACCAGGAAGAGTGTGCCGCCGTATCCCGACGGGGGCAACCAGCGTAACGCCACGGCGAAGACCAGAATCAGCAGCAGGCCGACCCAGTAGACCGGGAACGATATCCCGGCGTACGCGGCGAGCGTCATCACGCGGTCCGTTGCCGATCCGGGGCGCACCGCGCCGATCGCGCCGATCAGAAGTCCGAGCACGATGGCCCCGGCCATTGCCGTGGCCGCGAGCCGCAGCGTGGCCGGGAAGCGTCGCAGCAGTTCGCGGCCGATCGGGCGGCCGGTGACATAGCTGTGCCCGAGATTCCCCGTCGCGACATCGGCGACGTAGTGCCCGAATCGGAGATAGAGTGGATCGTCGAGATGGAGTTGCTTCCGGACCCGGGCCACTTCGGCGCTGTCGGCGTGATCTCCCACGATCGCGCTGACCGGATCGCCGGGGGAGAGATCGAGGAGAATGAACGTCACGGCGAGCACGCCGAGGAGCGTGGGAAGGAGGAGGCCAAGGCGGAGGGCGATGTAGCGGATCATCGGGAGATCGACACCCTGGTCCAGTTCTGGCCGGTAATCACCAGCGGGTACTTCCAGCCATGCACTTCAGGCCGCTCGGCCCACAGATCATCAGGAAACCAGCAGAAGATCCACGGAGCGAGGTCGAAGACACGGGTGTCGATCGTCCGAAGGAGCGCCGACTTGGCCGCGGTGTCGGTGGTGGTACGGGCGGTGATCAGCATCGAGTCGAGCTGGGGATCGTGCAGGAAGGCGTAGTTGCCGCCGGTGCCGGCATTCCCCGAGTAGAAGAGCGGATAGGTGAAGTCTTCGCCGTCGGGATAGTCGGCGAACCAGTCGGAGAGGAAGAGATCGGTGTTGCCCTTGCGCGCCGCGGCGCGGGCGGTGGCGGCGTCGCGCTCGATGATGTCGACTGTCACGCCGACGCGCCCGAGGTCTGCCTGGATCGCCTGCGCGATGCGCGCAAACTCGGCGCGCGGTGTGCGCCACAACTCAAGGTGGAGGTCGGTGGCGTGCCCCGCGGCTGCGAGGAGGCGACGCGCCAGGGCGGGATCATACGAATACCGTGCGCGGGCGGAATCGTATCCGGCGAGCCCCGGCGGAATACTTCCGGCGGCGAGCACGCCGCGATTGTGCATCACCTGCGCCAGGATCGCCGGCATGTTGACCGCATGGTTCAGCGCCTGCCGCACGCGAACATCGGCGAGCGCACCGCGCCGTGTGTTGATCGCAACGTACCAGTCGCGAATCGCGGTGCGGTGCTGCAGTTCGGTGCCGTGCAATCGTTGCCACCGTTCGGTTTCGCCGCCCGGGACCTCGACCACCGACAGTCGCCCCGACTCATACTCGGCGCCCTGCGTGAAGACCTCGGGGATGATCCGCACGCGGAGCGTGTCGGCAAGTGCGCGCGTTCCCCACCAATGATCGTTGCGCGCGAAGACCAGCAGATCGTCGTGCGACCACGAGACGAGCGTCCACGGGCCGCTGCCGACCGGATGCTCACCAAAATCGTCGCCGACCGGCGTCGGGACGATCGCGGCGACCGGCATCGCGAGGAGTTCGGGGAAGATGTTGAGCGGCTCGATGAGCGTGAACGCGATGGTGGTGTCATCGACGATCGTGAGGCCGCGCAACGCCGTCGTGCCGGAATCGACCACTGCCTCCGCGCCGTCGATCGGCAGCAACGGCCAGACGCGCCCGCCGTGATTCGCCATCTGAAGCGCCCGAACCATCGAGGCATCGATCGCGGCCGGATCGAGGGCACGGCCATTGGCGAAGGTGACCCCGGGGCGGAGATGAAATGTCCAGGTCCGGCCGTCGGCAGACGGCGACCAGGCAGTGGCGAGGCCGGGCACCAGGTGTCCGTCGGGGTCGAACTCGGTGAGGTTGTCGAAGAGAAGTGTGACGGCTTCGCCGGTCGGAACGTCTGTGGACAATGCCGGGTCGAGCGACCGCGGGTCGCTGTTCCAGTAGTACTTGAGTCCCGGCGGAATCCCGCTGCTGCAGCCGAGGGCGAGGCAAGCCAGCACTAGAACGGGGCAGCGCATCGAGCTCCGGCGGGGCGGCAGGTTGGCGTAACCCCTTCAAGAAACCAGATTTAGAGGATGCGGTCAATCGCGACCTTTTTCCGTCGATCGAATCCGGTACGTGAGCGCCGACTCATGGCGCTGGCGGCTGTCGTTCTGGCCGCGGCAGTCGCGAAGCCGGCGTCGGCGCAGCTGGTCGAACCGGTGGTCCGGTCGGTGCGCTTCACTGGCAATCACGATGTCGACCCCGACTTGCTCGCGGCGTCGATCGCGACGACGGAGTCGACCTTCTTTGCCCGTGTCTGGTGGCTTCGGTGGATCGGCCTTGGCCAGAAGCGGACCTTCAACCCGGTGGAATTCGCCACCGACCTGCAGCGGGTCCGCATCGTAATGGTGCGCAGCGGCTATCCCGATGTGAAGGTCGACACGGTGGTGAAGCGCTCACCGGGGGCGGTCGATGTCACCTTCAAGATCACCGAGGGGACGCCGAACCGCCTCGCGACGCTGGAGATCACCGGCCTCGATTCGGTCGACAACGCCTGGCGGTACCGACAGGACCTTCCGATCATTACCGGCGATGTGGCGAGCGATCTCAAGCTGCACGAGACCGCCGACACGCTGACGATGCGGTTGCGCAATCACGGTTATCCGGCGGCGATCGTCGCCGTCGACGAGTCGGGAGGCGCCGACAAGACCAACGCGATCCTGCGGGTGCAGACCGGCCCGTTCGCGCGGTTCGGTCCGATTCACGTCACCGCGCCGCCGCCGATGGATACGGCATTCGTCGCGTCGCTGGTCACCGCGCGGCCCGGCAACGAGTATCGCTGGAGCGACCTGCTCCAATCGCAACGGGCACTCTACGTCTCCGACCTCTTCCGCGCCGCGGCGGTGGGGATCGACACCGCCCACTACAACCTGCAGGACACGATCGTCCCGCTTGCTGTGGCGGTGCAGCCGAACTTCGGTCATCGGGTGAAGGCATCTGCGGGATACGGCACAGATGACTGCATTCGCGTCGGCACCGGATGGACGGCGCGGAACTTTCCCGGGACCGGGCTGGTCTTCGACGTGACGGGACAGCTCTCCAAGATCGGCGTCGGCTCGCCGCTCGGCTTCGGCCTGGATCGCAGTCTCTGCCGCTCGCTGGCCAACGATTCGATCGGCTCACGCGTCGCCAACTACGGACTCAACGCGTCGCTCCGGCGGAACGCGTTCCTCTCAGCGGCCAACGCGCTCACCTTTTCGGTCTTCGCCACACGGCACAGCGAGTTCGAGGTCTATCGCCGCCAGGAAGTCGGCACCTCGGTGTCGCTGACGCGGGTGACCGCGATCGACGTCCCGATCACGGTGACCTATCGCATTGCCGACGGCACCACCACGGCCGATCCGGCGTCGTTCTGCGCCTTCTTCAATACCTGTGACGCACGCGACATCGCACAACTGCAGCAGCGCCAGGTGCAGGGGACGCTGTCGTTGAGTGCCACGCGGCAACGGCTCAACAATCCCATCGATCCGCTCCGGGGCTCGGTCCTGTCGGCATCGATCACCACATCGGCGCGGTGGCTCGGGTCGTCGGCGACCCAGCAATTCACCCGGCTGGTCGGCGACGCATCGGGGTTCCTTCCGCTCACGCGCAACATCGTGCTCGCGGGACATCTCCGCGGCGGGATCATCGTCTCCCCGCGAGTGAGCATCGACAGTTCGGCGGGGAACTTCGTCCCGCCCGACCAGCGGTTCTACGCCGGCGGTGCGTACGATGTCCGCGGTTACGACCAGAATGAACTCGGCCCATTGGTCTACGTGGTGCCCTCGGATTCGGTCGCCTCGAACGGCACCTTTTCGCAGACGGCGGTGCGGGTCGCTCCCACCGGCGGAACACGGGTGGGGATCGGCAACCTCGAATTGCGCCTTCCGACGCCGTTCTTTGCCGGGCGGCTGCGCTTCGCGCTGTTCGTCGATGCCGGCGCGCTCTGGAATGATGCCGGGCCGGCGCCGATCAGGGTTACCCCGGGCGCGGGGCTGCGGTACACGTCGCCGCTCGGCCCGATCCGTCTCGATCTCGGCTACAACAAATACCCGCTCGAAGCCGGGCCGATCTATTCGATCAGCACCGACGGGTCGCTGACGCTGCTGCGCGACGGGTTCGTCAAGGCGAGTACCAGCAAGTGGACGCTGCACGTGTCGATCGGGCAGGCGTTCTGATGCAGACCGTCCTGTGGATCGCCCTGGTGCTCGCGGCCCTCATCGCGCTGGACTGGACCGGCGTCCTGCCGCGCGCGGTCCGGCGCGTCGTGCTGACGATCATCGGGCTGATCCTCCTGTTGATTCCGGCCGCGCTCGGCACCTTCGCCTCGCTGGTGCTCACCGTACCGGGACATGCGCTGCTGGCGCGGATCGCTTCTGATCGCATCACGGGCGCGGTGGCGGGAAGCGTGGCGATCGGTGGATTGCGCGGCAACCTCTGGAATCATGTCGAACTCGACCAGCTGGTGGTGCGCGACAAACAGGGTGGCGTGGTGCTGAGCACGCCGCGGCTCGATGTGAGCTACATCCTGCCGGAGCTGCTCGCGAATCGTCTGGTCTTTCGCGATGTGCGCAGCGACTCGCTGGTGCTGCATCTGGTCCGACTTCGCGCCGGGCGATGGAATTACGAAGAGGTCTTCCACCTCGGCGAGGGAACGGCGAACGGCGGACCGCCGCCGCTGGTGTCGATCGTGGGGCTGCATGTGACGCACAGTGCGCTGCAGGTGGACGTCCCGACGACTCCGGGGCGGCCGCGCCAGCCTGCGTCACGCAATGCGCGGCTTCCGGATCAGCCGAGGATCGACACGACCGCCGATGGACCGGTGCGCGTGTATGCGGCCACCGAACTCAGCACCGACATCCGCCTGCTGCGCATCTCGACGCCGAGCCACGATCCGCTCCTCGTATCGATTGACGCATTGCAGACCCATCTCAACGATCCCCGGATCACGATTTCGCAGTTCGCGGGGCAGATCGTCACTGCCCACGACACCCTGCATTTCACCATCGACAGCGCCGCGATGCCGTCGTCGCGATTGAGCGGCGGCGGCGCGGTACGCTGGCCGCACGATACGATCCTCTACGATTTCGCGCTGGACGCCCCGCACGTCGCGCTGCGCGACCTGCGATGGATCCAGCCCGATTTCCCTGATTGGGAGGGACGCGGGCACGTCGTGGCGCGTTCGGTCAGCGGATCGCGCAACGACTTCATCCTCGAGCATCTCGCGCTCGGCGACGGCACGGCGAGCATCGCAGGCAAGGTGACGGTGATCACCGACAACAATCGCGGGCTCGGAGTGCACGGTCTCGATCTTCAGCTGGTGCACACGCCGATCGACCTGCTGCGGCCGTATCTCGACACCCTTCCGGTGTCGGGCGGGCTCACCGGACATCTCACCGGCGAAGGATTCCTCGACGGGCTGCAACTTGCCGGCAACGTCGTCTTTGCCGACCGGATGGTACCGGGAGCGCCCACGTCGAATCTCGACATCGACGGCGTGATTCACTTTGGGGGCACGCCGGGAGCGGTGTTCGACCGTTTCCAGCTGCAGCGCTCGACCCTCGCCCTGGGCACGGTACACCGACTCGTTCCGTCGCTGCTGGTGACCGGCACATTGGGGTTGAACGGCACGCTCAACGGACCGTGGCAGAACGCCGAGTTCGTCGGGACAGTGGAGCACACCGCGCCCGATGGGGCGCTCTCCCGGATGACCGGCAAGGTGCGGCTCGACACCCGGGCCGCGGTGCTCGGCCTCGTCCTCGATGCCGACTTCGATCCACTGTCGTTCGACGCGTTGCGCAGCGGGTATCCGAACCTCAGCAGCCGCGGCACGTTGACCGGCCACGTGACCGCCGATGGCAACCTCGACGAGCTCAACATCGATGCCAACCTGCGCGGTGAAGTGGGAAGCTTTCACGCGACGGGGCGGATCACGGTCGATGCGCCGCGATTCGGCGCCGAGTCGCTGGTGGTCGACATGGACCGGCTCGACGTCGGCGCGCTCCTCGGCACCGATCTCTCGACCGCGCTCAGCGGGCGCGTGACGGTGCAGGGGAACATCGATACCGGTGCAGCACCGCAAGGAACGCTCGACCTGGCGTTTGACCGATCGCGAATCGGGGGCGCCACCGTTGATGCGGTCACCGGTGTGGTGCACGCCGACCATGGATTGCTCACCGTCGATACCGGGACGGTGATCTGGAGCGCGGGGCGGGTCGACGCGCGCGGCACGCTGGGGTGGGCGGCGCCCGATTCGGGGACGTTGATCGTGGCGGCCGCCGCGACCTCACTGCAGCCGTTCGATTCCCTGGTCCGTGCCGCGACCGGCGTGGCCGGCGACTCGATTCATCCGCACGTTTTCGACGGTCAGGCGACGGCATCGCTGCAGGTCTCCGGTGCGCTGAATGACGCACTGATCACCGGCACCGTGAACGCCAGCAACGTGATCCTGGATGCGTGGCACGCCGCGCAGGTGAACGCAACGCTGCGCGCCGATTCGATGGGGGCGCGCGGGATCGAGATCGCCGCCACCGCCGACACCGTCGGCAACGGCGCACACGTCGCGGATCAGATGCATGCGACGATCGCCGGGCGATCCGATTCGCTCCGGATCGCCGGCGGGATCAACATGATGGCGATGACGGTCGGCGGCGGCGGCCTCTGGCAGCGCAGTCCGGAGCGAACCCGGATCCATCTCGACTCGCTGTCGCTGGGATTCCCGCACCAGCAATGGCAGCTCGCTCGCCCGACCGAGATCACGATGGCGCAGGGCCAGGTCACATTGCGCGACACGGTCCGACTCAAGAGCGCTGACGGCAGCGGGGAGATTCGGGTGAGTGGCGTCGTCCCGGGAGATGCTCCGGGGAAGCTCGATGCCAGCGCGACCGGGTTCTCGCTGCTCGATGTCTTTGGCGTGCTCGATCGCGACACGACCGCGTTCGACGGGATCGCTTCGTTTGATTTCCACCTCGCCGGGACGCGTGACGCGCCGACGTTCAACGGCAATGCGTCGGTTGTCGGCGCGGTGCTCGGCGACGCGCAGTTCCCGGCGGCGCAGGCGACCTTCACATACGGCGGCGAACGGCTGCATTCGGATCTTTCGCTCTGGCGCGCCGGACAGAAAGTGCTCGACGGCACCGTGACGCTGCCGCTCGACCTGGCGCTGGCGAGCCGGACCACTCGGCGCGTCCCGGGAACGCTCGACATTCGCGGGACCGCCGACTCGGTCGACCTGGTCGTGCTGGCCGCGTTGATCCCGACGATTCGCGACCCGACCGGTCAGCTGTCGTTCCATCTCACCGGCAGCGGCACGTGGGATGCGCCGAAACTCGCCGGCACCTTCGCGATTCATGACGGCGCACTCGGCGTCCCGTCGCTGCGGGTGCGGTACGGCCCGATCAACGGGCGGGCACGCTTCGTCGCGGACTCGCTGGTGATCGACACGCTGCAGGTGCAGAACGGCGACGGGGAGCTCGACGTCAACGGCGGCGTCCGGCTGGAACACCTCACCAAGCCGACGCTCGACCTGAACATTCGCGCCCGGAGCTTTCTCGCGATCGACGTCCCGGGCGACATGACGCTCCGCGGCACCGGCAACATGCGCTTGAGCGGGCCGATGCTCCAGCCGACATTGACCGGCAGCCAGGTCATCCTGACGCGCAGCGTCGTTTACTTTACCGACATCCTCACCAAGACCATCGTCGATCTCGAGGACCCGGAAAACGCGGCGCTGGTCGATACCGCGGCGATCCGGCGCCAGGGCCTCGGGAATCAGTTTTCGATCCGATTCCTCGATTCGCTCAATATCAATGCGCTGCCGCTGCGGATCGGCAGCGATGTCTGGCTCCGCTCCAATGAGGCGAACATCCAGCTGGAAGGGAATCTGACCGTCGACAAGGACCGCAAGGTGTACGGTCTCACCGGCCTCGTGAACGCGCCGCGCGGCACCTATACGCTCCAGGTGGGACCGATCTTCAAGGATTTCTCGGTCGACCAGGGGACGATCCAGTACTACGGCACGCCGGACCTCAATCCCGACATCAACATCAAGGCGCACCATCAGGTTCGCACCATCGACGGCGACGACTTCAACGTGGTCGCGACGATCACCGGGACGATCAAGGAGCCGAAGGTGACGCTCGACGCGCCAGGGCGAAACCTCACCGATCGCGATCTCGTGTCGTACGTGCTGTTCGGCCGATCGGAATTCCAGTTGACCGGTGCCCAGCAAGGGAACCAGCTCGGCTCGCTCAATACGTCGATCTCCCTCGCGCTCGGCGCGCTCGCGAATCAATTCCAGCAGACGCTGATCAGTAGCGGCCTCCCGGTGAGCACCTTCACCTTCCGGCCGGGGATCACGCCGGGAGCGGTCGCCTCGGGGTCGTCAGTGACGCAGCTTGCGGCGGGGTGGCAGTTCGGTCCGCGGTGGTTCGTGACCTTCGACGCCGGCGTCTGCTTCGGATCGTCCGCCTCGCTGCAGCAGCGCAACTTCGGGGCATCGATCGACTATCGGATCACGCGACAGGTCCGGTTCCAGGCGGCGGCGGAGCCGGTCCAGACCTGTAACGGCAACCGTGCAGTCGACGTATTCACCCGGCTCGACCGCTACCAGCTTGGCGGTGATTTTCTCTGGCAGCGGGACTACTGAGTGGCCCGTGTTCTCCTGATCTTCAATCCAGCAGCATCCCGGACGCACGACGGCATGGTGCGCGATATCGAACGGGTCTTCACCGGCCGGGGGTGGAAGGCGGAATCGGTGGCGACGTCGGGGCACGGCGATGCACGAGCGCTGGCGGCGTACGGCGTCGAGCAGGGGGTCGATGTCGTGGTGACGCTCGGTGGCGACGGCACCGTGATGCAGGCCGCCTCCGCACTGGTCGGGAAGGAGATTCCGCTGGGCATCCTCCCCGGCGGCACGGGGAACCAGCTCGCGGGGAATCTGCGCCTCTCGTTCAACCCGATTCGCGCTGC
Organism: Gemmatimonadales bacterium; assembly: GCA_036500345.1. Lineage (NCBI taxonomy): Bacteria > Pseudomonadati > Gemmatimonadota > Gemmatimonadia > Gemmatimonadales > Gemmatimonadales bacterium. The sequence continues at coordinate 65,112 of DASYCE010000002.1, forward strand.
AGCTGCGCTGATCGACGGCGAAGCGCGCGGATTCGATCTCGGGCGGCTCGAACGGTCCGGTGAGTCACTCTACTTTGCGGTGGCTGGGGGCGCCGGCCTCGACGCGCGAGTGATGGCCGACACCGCGCCGCGCCACAAGCGGAAGTGGGGGACGATGGCATACGTCGCCACGACCCTGCGGCTCCTCCCCGAGGTCGCCTGCGTGCCGTTCGTCGTCGACGCCGACGGCGTGGTGCAGGAATTCGAGGCGGCGATGGTGCTGATCGCCAACTGTGGCGAGATCATCCCGCCGCTGATCAAGCTCGGCCAGGACGTGACGCCGTACGACGGAATGCTCGATGTGATTGCGCTCAAGGCGAGATCGCTCGGGACCGGGATCCGTGCGGTCTGGGATGTGGTGCGCGAGGCACAGGGGACGTACGGAGAGGACGTTTTTGCCGCCCGGGTTCGCGGCAGCCAGATCACCATCCGGACGCCGGACGGGCCGCAGCCGGCGCAGGTGGACGGTGAGTCGGTGGGGGATACCCCGCTCACGGTGACCGCCATGCCCGGCGCGATCCAGCTGATTCATCCCCGGGGGTAGCGGCCCCGGGCGGACCGAGGCATACTGGCTGATACCACCGGATCACCCGATACCTCTAAAGGCAGGCGGCCCGGACCTCCATGACCGATTCGATCCTCCTCATCGACGACGACGTCTCCGTCCTCCGCGTGCTCGGCACCTTCTTCGAGCAACGCGGCTGGGACGTCTTCCGTGAGTTGAGTGGCGAGGCAGGCGTGGCGACATACGAACGGGCGCTCACCGACGTCGTGCTCGTCGACCTGAATCTCCCCGGGATGAACGGCCTCGACGTCCTCGACCACCTCCGCGGCCGTGAGACCGCGGTCATCGTGCTCACCGGCGACGGCGACATTCCGACCGCGGTGCACGCCATGCAGTCGGGTGCGGAATATTTCCTCACCAAGCCGGTGAATCTGTCCCATCTGCAGGCGGCGGCGGACCGTGCCATCGAGAAGGTCCGGCTTCGTCGCGTCAACCGGACGCTGATCGGTCAGAGTGCCACAGCCGACGGTCTTGACGCACTCGGGACGTCGGCGCTGATGCGCGAGGTGGCGCGCCAGGTCACGCTGCTCGCGCACGGCGACCGGAACTCCGTCCTGTTGATCGGCGAAGGGGGGACGGGAAAGCGGTGGCTGGCGCGCCTGCTCCACGACACGTCGCCGCGGTCCTCCGCGCCGTTCATCGAGGTCGCGTGCGGCACCGGTGACGCCGGCTGGCTCGAAGCGGAACTCTTTGGCCGAGACGGCGGCGTGGCCGGCGAAGGGATGGCGGAGCGGCGTCAGGGGCTGCTTGAAGTCGCCGACGGCGGGACGCTTTTCCTTGACGAAGTCGCCGATCTCCCGCTCGAACTGCAAGCCAAGCTTCTCGCCGTGCTCGAGACGCGTTCGGTGCGCCGGGCCGGCGGCGTGCGCGAGATCCCGGTCGACGTGCGGATCGTCGCGGCGGCGGCGCGTTCGGTGCCGGCGGCGATCGAGGCGGGACGATTCCGCGAGGACCTGTACGCCAGGCTCAACGTGATGCCGATCACCGTGCCGCCGCTTCGCGAACGAAGCCGCGACGATTTCCTCGCATTGATCCGGCGGTTCCTGAAGGAGCTCTCTCCCGCCACGCCGGGATCGCCGACGCGGCTGTCGGAGGACGCGCTCGATCGGCTCCTCAAGCATGCGTGGCCGGGGAACGTGCGCGAGCTGCACAACGTACTCGAACGGGCGCTCCTGCTGGCGCGTGGCAGCCAGCTGGTCGGCGCGGAACATCTGCCGCCGGAATTCCGGGCGCGGTTTTCGCCACTCGACCGCCGCCACACGCCGCTGACTCTCGAGGAGCTGGAGCGGATGCACATTGATCGCACGCTCAAGCACCACAGCGGCAACCGCACCCGGACGGCGCAGGAACTCGGCATTTCGCGCGCGACGCTGATCGCCAAGATCAAGCGCTACGCCATCCCCGGCTGATGCCCACCACCCACAAGCCGCCGCATCCCACCGAGCACGACGCGATGCTCTGTCGCGCCTGCGGGCGGCAGGAGCGAGCGTCCGAAGGGTATCCGTGCGAATCGTGCGGCACCTTCATCTGCCTCGTCTGCACCATTCGTGGTGTCACGCGATGCCGAGAGTGCCGCGCGGGCGAGACGACGCCGTGAGCGGTCTTCTCGTGACGGCGTCGGTGGCGCCGCTGCTCGCGACCCCGTCGCTTCGCAGTGAACAGGCCTCGCAGCTCGTGCTGGGCGAAGGGGCCGAGATCCTCGAAACGCGCGGCGACATGCTGCGCGTCCGCACGTTGCTTGACCGATATGAAGGGTGGATCGCCACCGGCTACGTCGCGCTCCTCCCGCTGGGCGAGGTCGAAACGTGGCTCGCCAGTGCGGGGTGGTCGGCTGGCGCGTTGCTCGGAACGACGAGCGGGCAGGCTGTCCGCGCGCCGCACCGCGCGCGTCTCGAACTTGGCGACGGGGTGGCCGTCCGTCTCCCCACCGGCGACGTCGCCGCCGTCCTGACCGGGAACGTGCTGCCGTACGATGCGCTGGTTCGCGATGCGCGCACCGAGTCGCCGGCGGCGTGGGCGTGGCGCGAGTTTGCCGGGACGCCATACCTCTGGGGCGGCATCACCGGGGCGGGAATCGACTGCTCCGGCCTGGTCCAGAACGCCTTCCTCGCGCGCGGGGTCACGCTGCCGCGCGATGCCCACCAGCAGGCGGCCCATGGTGAAGTCCTCGATCTCGCGGCGTCCGCTCCGGGCGATCTTCTCTTCTTCCGCGGCCGGGACAGCGAACGGGTGAGTCACGTCGGCATCATCGGCGACGACGGCGACATGGTGCACAGTACCGTCGACACGGGCGGCGTGGTGCGCGAGTCGCTGGCCGCGGGGTCGCGCGCGCACGCGCTCATGCCGCGGCTGGTTGCGGTCCGCCGCATCGCGTGATTCGCCGCCTCGTCCTCTTCGATATTGACGGCACGCTGCTCACCAGCGCGCATGCCGGCCGCCGCGCGCTCCGGTCCGCGTTCGCGGCCGAATACCAGGACCTGGCGTTCTTTGACGCTGTGCGGTTCGACGGGAAGACCGATCCGCAAATCCTGGTCGAGCTCCATCACGCCGCCGGCGCCCCCGATCGTGCCACACACACGGCGATCACGGCGACGCTCGACCGATATGTCATCCATCTCGAGCGGGAAGTGGCCGAGCGCGCCAACCTGGTTCAACCGTGCCCCGGAATTCCCGAACTGCTCGATGCCCTGGAGGCGCGCGACGACGTGATGATCGGACTTCTCACGGGGAATATCGTTCCCGGAGCCAAGCTCAAGCTCGGCGCCGCCGGCATCGATTTCGACCGGTTTGTCGTCGGCGCGTTCGGGTCGGACAGCGCGCACCGGCCCGATCTTCCGGCGATCGCCGCTGAGCGGGCGCGCAGTCAGTTCGGCCACATTCCGAATGGCGAGGAAGTCGTCATCGTCGGCGACACCCCGGCCGATGTTACCTGCGGACTCGGAATCGGGGCCCGATCGGTGGCGGTGGCCACCGGTTCGTACTCGGTCGAGGAGCTCCGCACCGCCGGCGCGACCGCGGCGTTCGCGACACTGGCCGACACCGCAGCCGTCGTCGCCTCGATCATCGCATGACCACTCCGATTGCCGCCGAACTTGGTCGCGTCGCGCTGCCCGCGCAACGAACGCCGTTCGATGATGTCCGGCTCGCACTGCTCGACACGATCGTTGCGGCGAAGGACGAGGCAAACGGCGGCGCCGGCGTCTGGCTCGAGGCCTTCGCCGCTGCCGCACGGTCACTCCGGCTGCGGGTGGTCGCCGACGCCGATGCGGCGCTGCGCGCGGCGGCCCGACATTCACACTATCCATCGCGCCGGCTCAGGGGGCTCCTGCCCGACCAGGAAGCTGCCGACACGCTGCTCAATCGCCTGGTCGCGCAGGGGATCGAACTCGAGCATCTCGAGTCGGCGAGCGGCGACCCCGCGATGCGGCGCGCACGCGCTGCGGCGCTTGAAGTGGCGTGGGAAGGCGCGGTGACGCTGGCCGTGCGGGAAGCAGCGCGGTGGCGAGTCGTGGCGGCGCAGGTCGCGGCGTGGAAGCGCCCGATCGTGCCGGCGTGGACGGTGGCCGCGATCGTCATCGCGGCGGCGTTTGTCGTCTCCGGATGGCTCGGCGGCGAACTCGCATCGCCCAGCTGGTTTCATCCCATCAACGCTTTGTGGTGGAATCTGTGGCCGTAATCGCGATCGGGCTCGATGTGGTGGAGATGCCGCGTGCGCGCGAACTCTATCAACGTCATCGCGACAGGATCCTCCATCGCACGCTCACCGGGGAGGAACTGGAATACATCCGATCACTCGGCGACCCGGTGCCGGCGTTTGCCGCGCGCCTCGCCGCCAAGGAAGCGGTGTACAAGGCGCTGCAGTCGTTACCCGGCGCGCGCGCGGTCGGCTGGCGCGAGATCGGCGTGCGCCGGCTTCCTGATGGCCGGCCAGAAGCGGTGCTCTACGGCCGCGCCGCCGAGCTCCTGGCGCCGCACCGCGTCACGATCCATCTCTCCCTCACCCACAGCCGCGATGTTGCGGCGGCGGTCGCCATTCTCGAAGGGTGACTGGCCGCGCCGATCGAGGGGTTCGACTCTGCTCCGCGGCCCATCCCCTGCATCACGAGTTCGACTGGTAAATCATCCGGTGCGGGCCTAGTTTCTTCCATGAATCGGAAAATCATTTGAGAATCGTTCTCATCTATCCGGCGAGCGGCCGTGACCGAGCCGACGCCTGATCCGGTTCACCTCCCGTTTCCCGTCCCGGACAAACCGGGGATGACTGTCTCCGAGCCGAAGCGCCGCGAGGGGCGAGTCCGCAGCGGCGTCCGGGCTCCGCGAGTCCCTCCGACTGCGGTGCGCCGGTCATCGCTTCCGGCGATCGCGATCGTCGGTGCATTCCTGATCCTGGCGCTCCTGATCTGGCAGGGGATCACCTCGCACGGTGCGCCCGATCCGAGCGAGGTCCATCTCTCTCATGGCGCGGTGCTTCTCGACACCGGCATCCTCGTGTTCCGCGAAGGGCTCGAGGCGATTCTCGTCCTCGCAGCGCTGACCGCGAGCCTGGTCCGCACCGAAGAAGGGTACTGGCGACCGATCGCCATCGGATCGGCGCTGTCACTGATGGCGACAATCGTGACCTGGTTCATCGTCGTCGCGATTCTTTCGGGGATCAGCGCCCCGGCACTCGACATCCAGGCCGCCACCGGTCTCCTCGCCGTCGTTGTCCTCCTCGTGATCATGAACTGGTTCTTCCACAAGCTGTACTGGACCGGCTGGATCGCGATGCACAACCGGCGCAAGCGCGCCCTCACCGAGGCGCCCGGCAAGGCCCGCGACGCGGTCTTCCGCGGACTACTGCTGGTGGGCTTCACGTCGGTGTACCGTGAGGGTTTCGAGGTGGTGCTCTTCCTGCAGAACCTCCGCCTTCGCGCCGGATCGACGGTGGTGCTCGAAGGGGCGGCGATCGGCGTGGGGCTGACGGCACTCGTCGCCCTCATCGTATTCGTGATGCACTATCGCCTGCCGTACAAGCGGATGCTGATCCTCACCGGCACGATGCTTGGTGCCGTCCTCATCGTCATGGTGGGCGAAAGCGTTCAGGAGATGCAGCAGGCGGGGTGGATCTCTTCGACGACCTGGCCCGGCGCGATGCCGGCATGGCTCAACACCTGGTTTGCCATCTATCCGACGATCCAAAGCCTTGCTGCGCAGGGAATTGCCGCCATCCTGGTCCTCGGATCGTACTACTTCGCCAGGAATTCCAGCGCGCGATGGGGGCGGAGATCGCCGGCGGCGGCCGAGGGGTGACGTGAAGCCGATCGGCTGTCGAGGGCGACAGAAATGAAACGGCCCGCCGACTGGCGGGCCGTTTCGTTAGGGGTCCCAGGACGCCCCCTGAGTATACGGAGTCGAACGGATGTGTTCGCTCCACCCTTCTTCGTCCTGGGACTTTCTCTGCTGGCGCCGTTGTGCGCGCCGACCCGTCAATGGTACGAGTTGAGTCAAAAGCTGTCAAGTGGGTTTTGGCGCACGCGCCGCTGGCTCCGGCGCGCCGTGAAGCAGCCATTCTCCCGGAGCAGTCCGGGGCCGCTTCGAAAGCTGCGTTGCTACCACGATTCCGACGATCACCACCGCGACCGAGGCGTACTGCGCCAGGGAGAATCCGTTGGGCTGGCGGTCGTCCTTGGCGCGGAGAAATTCGATGGCGAATCGTTCGATCCCCGCGAGTACCAGATAGGCACCGAACAGCCATCCGGTGCCGCGTGATTCCGTGCGCCAGCGCCAGAGGATGGCGAACACGATCGTCATCAGAAAGACCTCGTACAGCTGCGTCGGATGCACGGCGAGTATGGTGTTCGGCGCAATGCTCGCCGGAATCGCGACGTGGAATGCGCGGAGATTTTCCGCGGTCGTGGGCGGCGCTCCCTCGGGGAATGCCACCGCCCACGGGAGGGTCGACGGAATGCCGTAGTCGTCTCCGACGACGAAGCATCCGATACGGCCGATCGCGTACGCCGCGGCCAGCGCCGGCGCAACCAGCTGCGCCGTCCACCGCATCGGCACGCGCCGCCGCCATCCATTGAGCACCACGCCCAGGGCGCCGCCGATGAACCCGCCATACCAGACGAGTCCGCTCCGTTCGAAGAGGTCCTGCACGCCGTGTCCGGGGAGTGCGACGAACCACAACTTCGCGCCGACGATACCGCCGACCACCGCGCCGACGATGATGTCGCCGACATAGTCGGGCGCAAAACCGTTGCGACGTGTTTCGTGATCGATAACCCACCCGCCCACGGCAAAGGCGAGCGCCATCATGATCCCGAAGCCGGTGATCGTCAGCGGGCCCAGGTGAATGACAAGCGGATACGCAATGATCACGCGCCGACTCCACTGATGGAAATGAGGCCCGGCAACGGCAACGCGTCGCGAGCGTCGAGGTCGAGCCCGCTGGTTTCGCCGCGGGCCAATCGCCAGCTTCCTGCTGCAGCGATCATCGCCGCGTTGTCGGTGTTGAGCCGCGGCGACGCCACGGCGACCGTTGCCCGGCCATCGGCCGCGGTGCGCATCGCGGTTGCGAGCGTCCGGTTGCACGCCACCCCGCCGCCGAGCACGATCATCCGCCGATCGAAGGCGTCTCGCGCCGTCACGGTCTTGGCCACCAGCACGTCGATCGCTGCATCCTGGAATCCGCGAGCAATATCGGCCCGGTCGCGTCCAATGTCATCCGACTGCTGCACCGCGCGCAGGACCGCCGTCTTGAGGCCGCTGAACGAAAACTCGTACGACGACGCGTCGTGGCGTCCACCGAGGAGCGGCCTCGGAAAGGAGAACCTGGCGCGATCACCGGTCGCGGCAAGACGTTCGATCGCCGCCCCGGCCGGATAATCGAGGCCGAGGAGCGATCCGACCTTGTCGAACGCCTCGCCCGCCGCGTCATCACGGGTTTCGCCGAGCAGGTGATACTCTCCCCACGCCGGCACGTCGAGGAGCAGGGTATGGCCGCCGCTTACGAGGAGTGCGGTGAACGGCGGGCGAACATCATCCCGCTCGAGCGTTGGCGCAAAGAGATGCCCTTCGAGGTGGTGCACGCCGATGATCGGCAGCGTCTCGCGCCACGCAAGCGTACGCGCCCAGGTGACACCCACCAGCAATGCGCCGAGGAGACCGGGCCCGCGGGTCACCGCAATCCCCTGGATGTCGCCGAGACCGATTCCCGCCTGGCCGAGCGCGTCATCGACCACCGCATCGATGACGGTGAGGTGGGCGCGGGACGCCAGTTCGGGGACGACGCCGCCGAAGATCCGATGAACGTCCTGCGACAGTACACTCAAGCCGCGAAGCACCACGTGATCCCCGTCGCGCGAAACCACCGCGGCCGACGTCTCATCGCACGAAGTTTCGATGCCGAGGACGAGCATCAATCGGCTCGACCGAGGACGCGTTCGATCCGGGCCCGATTCGCGGGTGAATCCCACGTCTCGTCGCCGAGGGAGAAGTCGCGAATCCGCCCGCTGCGATCGAGGACAAACGTCTCAGGGGTTCCGATCGTCTGGTACGCTTCCTCGATCCCGTCGGATCGATCGTGGAGGATGTCGAACGTCAGTCCCAAGGCGCGGGTGTAGTGGAGGACGGTACCGCTGTCGGCGCGGTCGATGCTCACCGCTGCGATCTTCAATCCGCGGTCGCGGTAGAGTTGGTAGAGGCGCTCGAGCGACGGCATCTCGCGCTGGCACGGCACGCACCAGGTCGCCCAGATATTCACCAGCGTCACGTGCCCGGCGTAAGCGGAACGGATGCCGACGCTGTCGTCGTGGGTCAGGTCCAGGACGCGGTAGTTGGGGGCGCGGTCGCCAAGGGCGCTCCCTTCGGTCGGCGGGAGATATCGCACCAGCGCCCACGCGCCGATACCGAGCGCGGCCGAGATGGCGGCAACGCCGAGCCAGGCACGGAAGCGATCGGGGGCGCGCGTCATCTCAGCTCGCCGGAGCGTTCAGCAATTCCTCGACGATCCGGTGGTTCTCCGGCGAATTCCACGGCGCCGCCTGCTGCGCGATCCGGACGATATGGCCGGTCTTGTCCACCAGGAAACTCTCCGGCACGCCGGTGGTCTGATAGAGCTCTCCGACACGATTCTCGCGGTCATGCAGCACATCGAACGAGATGTGGAACTCGCCGGCGAAATCGCGGACGCCCTGATCAGGGCCCGGGTCGACGCTCACCGCGGCGATTCGGAAGCCGCGATCGTGCAGGTCACGATACAGCGAATCCATCGCCGGAATTTCCTGCTTGCACGGCACGCAGTCGGTGCGCCAGATGTTCACCAGCGTCACATGACCCTGATACACGTCGCGCAGCGAGACCTTCTGGTTGGTCGCCAGGTCGACCGCATTGAAATCAGGTGCCTTCGCCCCGACACCGATCCGCGGCGGCGCCTGCTCGATGAGGTAGAGCGCTCCTGCACCGAGGAGTGCCACCGCGCCCAGAACCACGACCCACTGCCGCTGCATCGTCACACCTTGGTGAGGCAGGCGCGTTTGAGCGCGCGAATCGCCTCTGAAGGATCAGGTTGCCCGAACACCGCCGTTCCCACCACAAAGGTATCCGCCCCCGCCGCGTGCGCCTCGGCGATGGTATGGACGGTAATCCCCCCGTCAACTTCCAGCGATCCGTTGATCTCCCATTCGTTCATCAACATGCGCACCCGGGCGATCTTCGCCGTCGCCGACGGCAGGTACGATTGCCCGCCGAACCCGGGGTTGACGGTCATGACGAGGACGAGATCGAGGTCGCGAGCCACTTCGAGCAGGACGCCGCCTGGCGTCCCCGGATTGAGCGCCAGGCCGGCGCGCATCCCGCGCTCCCGCACGGCGGCGAGGTGTCGCTGCACGTGAACCGTCGCTTCGGGATGGAAGGTGAACCCGGACGCACCGGAGTCGGCGTACTCGGCGATGTACTGCTCCGGCCGCTCCACCATCAGGTGCACGTCGATCGGCAGGTCGGTCGCCTGCCGGACGGCGCGAATGATCGGTCCGCCGAATGAGAGATTGGGCACGAAGTGTCCGTCCATCACATCGATATGAATCCACTCGGCGCCGCCCGCTTCGGCCTCTGCAACCTGTTCACGGAGGCGGCCCAGATCGGCGTTCAGGAGACTCGGCGCAATGCGTACGGTCATGGGATCGTTCCGCTGATGGTGAGATCGACGCCACTTGCCCTGGTGACCAGGTCGCCCGGGGCGGGACGCTGGGCGAGAATCGTCCCCGCCTTCCCCTCGAATTGTTGCGACAGGACGCCGACGCGCAACCCCGCGGCGAGGATCCGATCGCGCGCCTCGACCACCGTCAGCCCCACGACATCCGGGACGAGGACTGACGGCGGGCCGCTGCTGATGTGGACTTGCACCGAGTCGCCGCTCCTCGCATTCGCACCAGCAGTCGGTACCGTATTGACGACAGTCCCCGCTGCGGCGTCGAGCTGGACCGTGTCGACGGTCCCGATCCGGAGCCCGGATGCGACGAGGACATCGCGCGCCAATCCGAAGTCGAGATCGGTGACATCGGGCACCGAGACTGCGGGCGGCCCGCTGCTCACGCCGAGCTTCACGACCGCGCCGATCGGCAACTTCGTCTCTGCCGCCGGCGACTGCCAGGCAACCAGTCCAGCGCGAAGGAATCCGTCGGGCGCCGTATCACTGAGGCGGCCGCGCAGACCGAGCCGTGCCAGTCGCGCCAGGCTCGAATCGGTGGGGACGCCGCGCAGCGAGGGGACGACCACCGCTTTGGGAAGGATCGGTGCAGGGAAGACCGCACACGTGACGAGATAGCCGGCGGCGGCTGCCGCGATGATGGCGCCGATCCATCGCAGCCAGGTGCTGCGCCGCGGTGCCGAGCGGCGTCGGCCCGCCGCTGTCACGCGACGCGAACCAGGCGGGCGGCGTAGGCACCGTCGATCTCATCGCGTTGCGGCAACGTCTGCAGGTCACCTGCGGGTGTCACCACGTCGCGCGGAAAGACCGCTGGAGGTTGCCGCTCGAAATCGCGCCGTCGAGCCAGGAATGCCGAGATCTGCATCTCATTTTCTTCCGGCTCGAGCGAACATGTCGCGTAACATAGCACGCCGCCTGGGGCGATCCGCTCGGCGGCGGCGTCGAGCAACGCGGCCTGCGCGAGGACCAGCGACTGGAGCGCCGTTTCGGTGACGCGGCCTCGGGCGTCGGGGTGTCGGGCGAACGTCCCGGTGCCGAGACACGGTGCGTCGAGGAGGTAGGCGCGGACCGGGCGGATCGGCGGCCGTGCCGCGTCGGCTACGACGATCGAGCTCGCGCCTTGCCCGGCGCGGGTGAGATTCTCCCGCAGGCGGTCGATCCGGCGGCGCGACAGGTCGGCAGCAATCACCGTGGTCGATCGCCCCGTCATCCCCACCGCCTTTCCGCCGGGTGCAGCGCATGCGTCGTAGATCGTGGCAGTCGACGGAAATGACGCGAACCGGACCACCAGGGCTTGGGCCGGATCCTGGACGTAGAACTCGCCGGTAGTGTAGCCGGGAAGCCGCTCGGGATGGCTCGCCTTGACGACCACGCCCGCACCGTATGGTGCCGGCGTGTTGGCGATATCGTGTTCGTCGAGCAGTCCTTCGAGATCGAGCACGTCGCCGCGCGTTGGCTGGAGCACCAGTGATGGCCGCGCATTGTTCCAGGCGAGAAGTGCCGCCGTGCCGGCGCTGCCGAAGCGGCCGAGCCAGCGCTGGACCAGCCATGCGGGATGCGACCAGGTCCGCGCCAGATGCTCCACTTCGCTCAATGCATCGTGCGTCGCGGCACCGGCTGGAAGCTCGGCAACGCGGCGGAGGACAGCGTTGGTGAATCCGCTGACTCGTTCACCGACGCGCTCGCGGGCCAATGCCACGCTGGTCGCGACAGCGGCGTGCGCAGGGACGCGATCGAGAATGCGCAGCTGGTACGCTCCGAGCCGGAGCACATCGAGGAGTGCCGCGCTGAGCGATCCGAGCCCGCGAGGGACGAAGTGCGCCAGCACGCCGTCGAGCGCCTGCGCGTGCCGCAGCACACCCGCGGCGAGTTCGTGCGTCAGCCGGCGGTCGGCATCGGGGAGCGGGAGGAGCGCGCGGTCGAGGGCGACATCGAGGGGGACGCCCCGGCGCACCGCTGAAAGGACCCCCAGCGCCGCACGTCGCGGCGCGAGCCCGGTGTCGTTCAGTCGAGCATCCCGCGTTCGGGGCTCGACGGCACGGCGACCTCGCGCCGGGGCATCCGGCCCGCGAGGTATGCGGCGCGCCCCGCTTCGACGGCGAGGCGCATCGCCTTTGCCATCCCGACGGGATCCTGCGCCTCGGCGATCGCAGTGTTCATCAGGATGCCGTCGACGCCTTGCTCCATCACCAGGCAGGCATCGGACGCGGTGCCGACGCCGGCGTCGACGATCACCGGAACGCGGAGCCGCGACTTGATCGTCCGGATGAAATACGGATTGAGGAGCCCGAGTCCGGAGCCGATCGGCGACGCCAGCGGCATGACGGCGACCGCTCCCGCCGCTTCGAGCCGCAGCGCGGTCACGAGGTCGTCGTTGGTGTATGCCATCACCTTGAACCCTTCGGCGGCGAGGACGCTGGTCGCTTCGAGGAGCCCGCTCACATCCGGGAGGAGCGTTTCCTTGTCGCCGATGACCTCGAGTTTCACGAAGTCGTTGAATCCCGCCTCGCGCGCAAGACGAGCGTAGCGGATCGCCTCGTCGGCGGAGTAGCAGCCGGCGGTGTTCGCCAGCAGGAAATGGTGCTCGCCGAGGTGATGGAGGATGCCGCCTTCGTCGGCGCGGTCGAGATTGACGCGCCGTACCGCGACGGTCACCACGCTGGCGCCGGACGCCGCAATCGCGCGGACCATCTCGTCGTTGCCGCGATACTTCCCGGTCCCGACCAGCAACCGCGACTCGAACCGCTGTCCCGCAATCTCGAGCATCTCAGCCGCCCCCGACAAAATGAACGATCTCGACCACGTCGCCGTCGGCCACGGGTGACGACGCGATCGCGGTGCGGCGGATGATCTTGCGATTCAGCTCGACCACGACTGCCCGGGGGTCGAGTTGGAGTTCGGCGAGCAATTCCTCTACCGTCGCCGAATGGGTGACAGTTCGCGCTTCACCGTTGATGGTCAATGCCAGCGTCATGATCCGATCCATGGTTGCAACAATCCGATGGCGACCTGGTACGGTTTGTCGGCGTCCCAGATGGCACTGATGGCAGCGAGGCCCCATCCTCCCGCGGCCTGCACCAGCTTCGCTCGTTCCGGCGTCACGCCGCCGACGGCGAACGTTGGTGCACCAAGGGAAACTATCCGGTCGAGGAAAGGAGTTCCCATCGCCGGGCGGCCGGGGTGCGTCGGCGTCTCCCAGATCGGTCCCGCGATCAGTGCATCGGCGCCGTCGTCGATCGCGCGCGCTCCCTCCGCTTCGGAATGCACCGATCGCAGGATCAGCATCGCATCCGGGGACTCGGCGCGGCCCTGGCGTCCTGCTGCCTCCCGCGACACTGCCCGGACGGTGGCGACGTCGAGGTCGTTGGCGCGCAGAATCACACCGTGCGCTCCCGTGGCGAGGGCGACGTCGATCCGTCCGGTGATGAGCACCGCAGCCATCGGCGGCCCGGCATTGGCCACGAAGCGCGCGGCAAGGCTCGCCAGTTGATCGGTGGTACCAGCGGGACGGCGCGCCACCAATCCGACGGCGGGCCCTGCCGCTGCGATTGCGGCGCTTCGAACCCCCAGATCATCGAGCGCCGCGACCCGGTCGTCACTCAGCGCGAGGAGATGAGGGAGCGGTCTCACTCGAATCGCGACGACGGCGGAAGCTCGATGCCGCGCAACCACTCGCGTGCCGGCATCCGCTTGCGGCCTGCCGGCTGGACCTGGTCGATCTGCAGCGCACCGGCAGTGGTCCGTACGACGAGGTTGCCGTCGATCGATTCGATCATGCCGGGTCCGTCAACCGAGGTGTTGCCGCTCGGCACCATCTTCGGTCCGAAGAGCTTGATGTCGACGCCGCGATGCACCGCCCACGCTCCGGGGTGCGGATCCATCGCGCGGATGCGGCACGACACCAGGCGCGCGGTTTCATCCCACCGGATGCGCGCCAGCGCACGATCGACCTTCGATGCATGCGTGGCACCGGCGGGGTCCTGCGGTCGCGGCGCCACGCCGGCGGCGATGTCGGGCAGCGCGTCGAGGAGCGCCTCGGCGCCCAGCGAAGAGAGTCGGTCGGTCAGTGTTGCGGCGGTGTCGTTGTCATCGATCGGCGTGGCGCGCTGCAGCCAGACGGCGCCGGTATCGAGTCCCGCCTCGATCCGCATCACGCCGACGCCGGTTTCGGCATCGCCCGTGAGCATCGCCCACTGGATCGGCGCCGCGCCGCGCCACCGTGGCAGCAGCGAGGCGTGGATGTTCACCAGGCCAAGCGGCGGGGCGGCGAGGAGTTCGGGCGGAAGGAGATGACCGTACGCGACGACAACGCCGAGCTCGGCGTCTGCCGAGCGGAATTGCTGCAGGAAGAGATCACCGCGCGGTCGTTCCGGTTGCCAGACGGGAAGGCCGGCGCGTTCGGCGAAGATCTTGACCGGCGGCGGAGTGAGCGTGGAATGGGAGCGACCGCTGGCGCGATCAGGTTGCGTCACCACGGCGGCGACTTCAATCCCCGCATCAAGGAGAGCGGCGAGTGACGGGACAGCGAATTGCGGCGTGCCGAAGAAGACCACGCGCATCACTCGTCCTCTTTCGGCTCCTCGGGAACAGGCGTGCGAGTGAGCGGATCGTTGCGATGCTCCTTCTTCCAGCGCGAGACGAGGAGCTGTCGCTTGAGTGGCGAGAGATGGTCGATGAAGAGCACTCCGTCGAGATGGTCGAGCTCGTGCTGCACCGCGCGGGCGACGAGCCCCGACGCTTCGAGCCGGAACGGTTCACCCGACTCGTTGAGCGCTTCGAGGACGATCTTCTCCGGACGCGTGACCTCGGCAAAGGCGTCCGGGATCGACAGACACCCTTCCTCCTTGCTTTCGCGTCCTTCCGCCTCGGCGATGCGCGGATTGATCATCGCGAACGTCTGTCCGTCGGCGTTGATCACGGCAACCCGGCGCGTGATGCCGATCTGATTTGCGGCGAGGCCGACGCCGCTCGCCGCGGCCATCGTGTCGAACATGTCGTCGACGAGCTGGCGGAGCTCGTCGTCCACCTCGGCGATCTCTTCGGCGCGATGGCGGAGCACCGGCGAGCCGAGGATGTGAATATCCCGAATCGCCATCAGAGGCCGGACCCCGTATTCGCCGTCTGGTCGCCGACGCGCACGATGCGGTTCCGGTCGACGACCAGCGTCGCGCTGCCGCTCTCGACAGTGATCAGCGATTCCCTGACGTCGCGCACCTTCCCGATGATCCCGCCGGCGGTCATGATCTCGTCGCCCTTCTTGAGCGCCGCGAGCATCGCGGCCGCCTGTTTCCGCGCCTTTGCCTGCGGGCGGATGAAGAGGAAATACATCACGCCGATGATCGCGGCGATCTGCACGAGCATCACGGTGAATCCCTGCGACATCAGCGGGCGCCTTTCGCGAAGTAGCGCTGGCGCCATGCGGCGGACCAGCGATCGAACGTCCGGTCGACGATCCGGTCGCGCGCCTGTTCGGCGAGCCGGATCAGGAACCGGATGTTGTGAATCGACACCATTCGCGGCCCGAGATGTTCCTCGGCCATGAAGAGATGCCGGAGATACGCGCGGGAGAACCGGACACAGCATTCACAATCGCACTCGCGGTCGAGCGGCGATTCGTCGAGCCGGTAGGTGGCACCCCGCACATTGACGCGTCCGTCGGTGGTCCAGGCGCTGCCGTGGCGGCCGTTGCGCGTCGCCGCGACGCAGTCGAACAGGTCGACGCCGCGCGCGATGCCGTCGAGCAGATCCTCGGGAAAACCGACGCCCATAAGATAACGCGGACGGTCGCGCGGCAGACCCGGTTCGAGTCGCTCGAGCACGGCGTGCATCGCCGGTTTGGGCTCGCCCACCGAGAGTCCGCCGATCGCCACACCGGTCCAGTCGCCCAGGGCGAGAATCCCCTCCAGCGATTCGCGGCGAAGGGATTCATGCGTCCCGCCCTGCACGATTGGCCAGAGCGTCTGCCGATCGCTGGCCGCGGCGGCGAGTTCACCATGCTTCTCGCGACACCGTCCCAGCCATCGCAACGTCCGCTCCATCGCGTCGCGCGAGGTCTCGATCGTCGACGCTCCGGGCGCCAGATGATCGAACGCCATCGCAACATCGGCGCCGAGCGCCCACTGGATCTCCATCGCGCGCTCCGGCGTGAGCCGGCGGACCGATCCGTCGACATGCGAGACGAAGTCGACACCGTCCTCGTCGAGTCTGCGCAGTGCCGTGAGCGAGAAGACCTGGAAGCCGCCGGAATCGGTCAGGATCGGCCGGGTCCACGACGTGAAGCGATGCAATCCGCCGAGGGTCTCGACCGTGTGCTCACCCGGACGCAGGTGCAGATGGTAGGTGTTGCCGAGGAGGATCTGCGCGCCGGCGCGCTCGACTTCTTCGGGATGCAGCCCGCGAACCGCGCCCCGCGTCCCGACCGGCATGAAGCACGGGGTGCGCACCGTACCATGCGGAAGGGTGAGCGTGCCGGCGCGGGCGGTCCCGTCAACGCCGTCGAGCGTGAACTCGAACACTCAGCCGAGCACGCGGAGGATCCGCTCGATCTGTCGCCGGTGCCGGAGATCATGTCCCGCCGCGAGGCGCCGCAGCGTGTCGAGCGATTCCGGTCCCCGTTCGCTGTGGATCCCTGTACGAGTGAGGTCGGCCGGATTCGACCCGCGGCGCCACACTCGGAGGTTCCACTGCCGCAGCGCGGTGAACGTCTGCAGCGCCTGCGACGGATCGTCCGAGGCGTAGTCGAAGCGCTCGAGCCACGCGCCCTGATCAAAACCGTGGATTGGCGGCTGCTCGGCGGTCAGGATCATTCTCGCCCGCCAGCCATAGGCGATCTCGGTGTCGGCGAGGTGCGCCACCACCTGCACCAGCGACCACTTCCCGGGCGCTTCCGGCTGCCGCAGCTGCGCGAGCGAGCGCCCCTCAAGTCGCGCGGCGACCCATGCCGGCGTCTCCGCCATGATCGCGATGGGGTCCCGGTCGCCGAGCAGCGCGAGTGTTTCACCGACGTATCCGGTGGCGGGAGGTGGTGTCGACGGTGTGGTCATGAAGCACTCTGGGAGGAGATGGGGTCGATCGGCGGTTGCAGCATCGCCATGCCGCCGCGAAGGAGGCGCGGTACGGCCAGACGGAGATAGCGGAAGAAGCCGCGCAGCTCCTTCCACGTCGTGATCATCGACTGGCGGCGCAGCTCCCACACCGTCCACGCGTAGAAGGTGTGGAAGCGATGGGGTCCGAAGGTGATCCGCTTGGCGTACCACCCGCCGCGCGCGATCGCGTAGTCGTCCCTGATCCGGTCGAGCGAAGGTGATCCCGGCTTGCGACCGTGGGCGTGGTACGTCACCGCGTCTGGCGTGAAGATCCCGATCCATCCCGCAGCCCACAGGCGCCAGTGCACGTCGATGTCTTCGCCGGATCGGAGCGGCGACCCGGGACCCAGGAGTGGATCGAAGCCGCCGATCTGTACCATCGCCGCGCGCCGCAGCGCCATGCCGGTGCCGGGGAGGTCGTCACCCGAATTCCAGACACCCGGTCTGCACACAACGCGGACTGTCGAGTCGTTGATGGTGAACCGCGCATCGGTGGGATCGTGAAGCAGCAACCGCCCGCCCACATATCCCACCAGAGGATCCGCGAATTCCACCGCGATACGCTGCAACCAGTCGCGTGCGGGATAGCAGTCGTCGTCGACGATCCCGACGAGGTCGCTGGTCGACATCCGCAGCGCCCGATTGCGCGCATTGGCGGTGCCGGTTTGCGGCTCGAATGCGTACCTGACCGGAACGGCGGCGGTTGCCGCCCAGCCCTGCACCACCGCTGCCGTGTCGTCGGTGCTGCCGTTGTCAACGACGAGGATCTCGAAATCCGGATAGTCGAGCTGACTCAGCGCATTGAGACAGACGACCAGCGCCCGGGCCCGATTGCGGGTCGGCACCGCCACCGTGACCGACGGCGGACGACTCGCACCGGCGGCGCTCGGCGCTGGAGTCTCGCTCACGCGGCGCTCCGCGTGAGGCACATCGCGTCGCCGTAACTGTAGAAGCGATAACCCGCATCAATGGCGTGCCGGTATGCGGTCATGATCAGATCGTGGCCCGCGAATGCCGCGACCAGCATCAGCAGCGTCGATCGCGGCAGGTGAAAGTTGGTGATCAACGCGTCGACGACGCGAAAGCGGTAACCCGGTGCGATCATCAGCCGGGTCTCGCCGCTCAGCGGCGCCACCGTCCCGTGGTCATCGGCTGCGCTTTCGAGCGCTCGCACGACGGTAGTGCCGACGGCCCATACCCGCGCCTTCCGCGCTCGAGCCGATTCCACTGCCTCCGCCGTCGCCGGCGGAATGGTGAATCGCTCCGCGTGCATCGGGTGTTCGGCGACGTCGCCATCGTCCATCGGACGGAATGTTCCGGGACCGACTTCGAGGTCGAGAGCCACGACGTTCACGCCGCGCTCGCGCAGTGTCGCGAGCAGCGCCGGCGTGAAATGCAATCCCGCTGTCGGTGCCGCCACGCTGCCGTCGCGTTCGGCGTACACGGTCTGGTAGCGATTGAGATCGTCGCCGGTCGGTTCGCGCGAGATGTAGGGCGGCAGCGGGATCCGGCCGAACCGTGCGATCGCCTCTTCCGCGGTGGCACCGAGAAAGCGCACGCGGCGGGTTCCGTCGTCGAGCACTTCGATCGTCTCGATGGCAACTCCGCCGCCGAGCACCAGCTGCTTGCCGGGACGCATGGCGCGGCCGGGGTTTCCCATTGCGATCCAGGTATCATCGGTCGCGGGATGGATGAGAAGTACTTCGGCGGGCTGCCCCGACTTCCGGGTCGCGTGCAGCCGCGCGTGCCGCACCCGGGTGGAATTGACGACCACCAGGTCGCCCGGCGGAATCATTGTGGCCAGGTCTGTGAAGGTCCCGTCGCGCAGCGCGCCATCCGGCGACACCACCAGCAGCCGCGATTGATCGCGAGCGGCGAGCGGAGTCTGGGCGATCAGCTGTTCGGGAAGCGGGTAGTCGAAGTCTGCCGCCGTCCAGCGTCGTTCACTCATCGAGCAGCGATGGCTGGCTGTCGGCGCGAGGAGACGGCGTGAGGCCGAGGCGGCGATACGCGTGACGAGTGGCGACTCGACCGCGGGCGGTACGTTCGAGAAAGCCCTGCTGCATCAGGAACGGCTCGTAGACCTCTTCGAGCGTCGCGGCGTCTTCGCCCACCGAGGCGGCAATCGTGCCCAATCCCACCGGGCCGCCGTCGAACTTCTCGATGATCGTCCCGAGGATCCTGGTGTCCATGTCGTCGAGACCGAACTCGTCGACGTTGAGCCGTGCCAGCGCCGCGGTGGCCACGTCCCCCGACACCCTGCCATCGGCGCGAACCTCGGCGTAGTCCCGCACGCGACGCAGCAGCCGGTTCGCCACGCGTGGCGTGCCGCGCGACCGCTGGGCAATCGCCGCGGCACCGGCCGGGTCGATCGGCACGTTGAGCACGCCGGCCGACCGCTGCACGATCGCCATCAGGTCTTCCGGGGGATAGAACGACAGCCGCTCGACCATGCCGAACCGGGCGCGCATCGGCGGCGTGAGGAGGCCGAATCGCGTCGTCGCACCGATCAAGGTGAAGCGCTCGATGTTCATCGGCAGTGTCTGCCCGTGCGGCCCATCGCTGAGACGCACGTCGACGTGAAAATCCTCCATCGCGGGGTAGAGAAACTCCTCAAGCTGCGGGCGGAGTCGATGGATCTCGTCGATGAAGAGGATGTCGCCGGGGCCGAGCGCGGTGAGCAAGCCGACGAGATCGCCGGGTCGCTCGAGCACAGGTCCCGACGTGGTGCGGCACTGCACGCCCATCTCGCGCGCCATCAGCATTGCGAGCGTCGTCTTGCCAAGTCCCGGCGGGCCGAAGAAGAGCACGTGGTCGAGCGCCTCGCCGCGATGCCGCGCCGCATCGATGGCGATCTGCAACGACGTGCGGACCTGCTCCTGCCCGATGAACTCGTCGAGTCGCGACGGACGCAACACCGCTTCGCTGCTCGACTCGTCGGGAAGCGCTGCCGGTGTGGTGATCTCCACATTCCGAGTGGTCACATCGCCTCGGCGCGCCAGCGCACCGGCCGCTCATCCTTGAAGACCCGGTGCTTGAGACCGCAATGCATGCACGTGTCGGTACTGCTGCGATCGCGCTCGGTCACCAGCTTGCGATTGGTGACGTTGCAGCGAGTGCAATTCCATTCAGCGGTCACTGCGCGTCCGGTCACATGCGGCATGTCGGTTCAGGTCCTTGCGAGTTCGGAAAGTGCCCGGCGCACCAGCGCTGCGGTATCCTGCGGTCCATCGCGATCGAGAATGCCGCGAATCGCGATCTCCGCCGCGGCGGCGGGAAAACCCAGCGCCACGAGTGCGCGCACTGCGTCGGCAGAGGGCATCGGCGTCGCCGGTGTCCCGGCGCTCACTGGAAGATCGTCAAGGCGGTCGCCCAATTCGAGGGTGATCCGCTCGGCCTTCTTCCGGCCGATCCCCGAGACGCTCGACAGGGCGGCGAGATCCTTGTCACGCACCGCGCGCACCGTGCGATCGGGTCCGAGCGCCGACAGGATCGCCAGCGCGAGCCGCGGCCCCACGCCCGACGCCCCCATCAATCGAGCGAAGACCGCGCGCTCCATCGGCGCGTCGAAGCCGTACAGCGCCCACGAGTCCTCACGCACCACCAGCTCGGTGTGCAGCTGTACCGTGCTGCCGACCGGCGGCAGCCGCTCGAACACGCCGAGCGGGACTTCGACCTGATAGCCGATGCCGGCGGCAGTGTCGATGACCACCCCCGACGGATCGCGCACGGTCAGGACGCCGCGAATCGACGAAATCATCGCCGCACTCCCGGCCCCGCCAGGCGTGCCCTGGGTTGCAGCCGCAACAGATGGGTGAGCGCGATGGCGACACCGTCGGCGGCGTCGGCAGGTGTCGGCGCCGCCGCGAGCCGGAGGAGCCGCATCACCATCGCACCCACCTGCGGCTTGGTGGCGGCACCGGTCCCCGTGACCGCGCGCTTGACCTCCGCCGGCGAGATCTCGGCGACCGGCAGGTGCGCACGCTCGGCGGCGAGGAGCACCACCCCTCGCGCGTGCCCGAGGACGAGCGCGCTGCGCGCATTGCGGCCATGGAAGAGGCCCTCGACGGCGATCGCGTCGGGGCGATGGCGTTCGACCAGCTCGGCGACGCCGTCAAAGATCACCGCCAATCGTGCCGGGAGCGGTTCATGGGCGCGGGTGCGGACCACGCCGCACTCGACCAGCGAGACTCCGCCCGCCGCGACGCTCGATCGAACCGCCACCACGCCATATCCGAGGATCGCCGTGCCAGGGTCGATCCCGAGCACGGTCAGCGATCCATTCGAGGTCAGGTGCCGGCCTCTTCGAGTTCGACGGCGTCGACATCGAGGTTGGTGAAGACCTTCGACACGTCGTCGAGATCTTCCAGCGCTTCGATCAGCTCCAGCAGGTTGTTGGCATCCGCCGAGGCAATCTTGATCAGGTTCTTCGGCGCCATCACGATGTCGGATGACTCCGGCCGGTATCCGCGCGCCTTGAGGGCATCGATCACGGCGTGGAAGGTGTTCGGCTCCGTGGTCACGAGGTACGCGTCTCCGTCGACTGCGAAATCACTCGCACCTGATTCAAGAGCATCGTCCATCGCCTTCTCCTCTGCCGCGCCGGCCGTCGGGATGGCGATCTGCCCTTTCCGTTCGAACATCCACGCCACCGAATTGGTGGCGCCGAGATTCCCATGGTTCCGCGAAAAGGCATGGCGAATCTCCGCCACCGTCCGATTGGGATTGTCCGTCGATCCTTCGATCAGTATCGCGGTCCCCCCGGGGCCGTACCCCTCGTAGGTGACTTCTTCATACGATGCCCCCTCGAGCTCGCCGGTCCCCTTCTTGATCGCCCGGTCGATGTTGTCGTTGGGCATGTTGGCGGCCTTGGCATCATCGATCGCCTTGCGGAGCCGGGCGTTGCCGTTCGGGTCGCCGCCGCCGGCCTTCGCAGCCACGGTGATTTCGCGGATCAGCTTGGTCCACGCCGAGGCCCGGCGGGAGTCGGTGACCGCCTTTTTCCGCTTGATCTGCTTCCATTTGCTGTGACCAGCCACAGAGCTCTCCTTGGGACCACGAATCGTAGTTAGTCGGGTCGTCTCCGCCCAGAGGATCGCGGCGGCGCCTCTGGGCGCCGACCCGCACCCAGACTACGATTCGTGGATGCGCATCAGACCAGTGCTGTACGTTCTTCTCGCCGGCGGAGTGGTGGCAGCGTGCCACAAGGGACCGCCCAAGGCCCCACCGCTTTCGAGCGTCCTCCCATACGTCCCGCTCCCGCCGCAAGCGCAGCCGCTTGCCAGTCAGAGCGGTGCCGATGCGACCCAGATCGTCGCCGTCTCGCCGATCGGTCCGGACTCCGTTGCGGCATACTATCGCGACGTGCTCTCGAAAGACCCGTTCCGGCTCATCAACGAACGTACCGTGCAGCACACCACGGTGTTCTACGCCGAGCAGAATGGGCCGTCGATCTGGATCACCGTCCAGCCGAACGGCACCGATGGGTCACAGGTCACCATCGCCGGCGCAAAGGATACCACCAAGGTCGCCGACAGCGTTCGCGCTCACTGACGCTGTTCGTGCACCAGCCGTGACGCCAGGGCGACCGCTTCGGCGGCGTCCGGTCCGAGTGCATCGCGTGCCGGTGCCACCAGCTGTGCCAACGCAATGCGCGCCCCCGCGGCGGTCCCTTCCTCGAGGTGGCTCACCGCGGTCGTGAGTCCGCGGGAGAGCGGACGCGGGATCGCGAGCGTCGCGATCCGTTGCGCCAGTAGCGTGACGCGCCGGCGATCGCTCTTCTCCGGGCTCTCCCCATTCACGCCGAGATCGAGCGCGATCCGCACGGTCAGCCAGAGCGCCAGCGCGCCTTCGCGTTGCGGTCCCCGTTCAAATTGCCGCTGCAGCGCGACCAGCGTGAGGAGCGGCGCCGACCAGTCATCCATCACGCGTCCGCGGCGGGCAGGTCGCGCGGGGGGACGCTGGCGCGACTACCACCGAACGCGAGGGCTTCGACCACCATCTCGCTGGTGAGCTGCTGCAGGCAATGATGGTGGCCGAGCGGGCACACCGTTCCTCCTTGGGAGGAGCACGGCCGGCACGCGAGGTCGAGCTGCACAGCACGCGCTGCCGCATGGTACGGAAAGAAACCGAATTCCTCCACGGTGGGGCCGTACAGTCCGACGACAGGCGTGCCGACCGCTGTCGCGAGGTGGAGTAACCCTGTGTCGCCGGCGACCAGCTCGGCTGAGCGAGCGATCAATGCCGCGCTGCCGTCGAGCGAGAATTCCCCCGCGGCGCTTGCCGCCCGGCCATTTGCCGCGGCGACGATCGCCGTGGCAATGTCGCGATCGCGCGGGCCGCCGAGGACGACGATGTCGCGCCGCGCTCCGATGCGGTGCGCCAGGGAGAGCCAGTGGCGAGCCGGCCATCGCTTGGTGAAATGTGCGGCACCCGGCGCGAGCGCAATCAGGTCGCGGTCGACGCCGAGCCGGTGCCGGGTGAGGAATGCGTCTGCGGCGCCGCGCGCGTCGTCGCTGATAAAGAACTCGGCGGGGCCGCCGTCGGGAGTCACCTCGAGCGAGGTTGCCGCGGCGAAGTACCGTTCGGCGACCGGGCCGAGGTTTCCGCCGCGCCGGCGATGCGTGGCGACCAGCATCGATCGGCGCAGGCGATGCTTCGGATATCCGCTCCAGCGTCCTCCCACCAGCAGCCGGAGCGCCCGCGATCGCAGCGACCCGTGCAGGTCGAGGCGGTGGGTCCACGGCTCTCGGGCGAGTTCACCGGCCAGCGCACGAAGCGACGATTCGCGGTTCCATGCGATCAAACGGTCGATCCGCGGGTTGTTGCGCAGCGTGTCGGCCATGTCCTCGCGCACCACGAAGGTGATCCGTCCGTCGGGGTGACGGGCGCGGATGGCGCGAAGCAGCGGCGTGGTCAGCAGCAGGTCGCCGATCGACGAGAACCGGACGATCAGGATGTTCGGCGGCGGCATCGCCCAAACGTACGTCGGTGACTTAGCTTTTCGGGATGGCCCGCCCGCGCAGCATCCTCTGGGTCGACGACGAGATCGAGACCCTCGACTCTCAGGTGCTCTTCCTCCAGCAGCAGGGATTTTCGGTGGAACGGGCGGCGAACGGCGAGGACGCCCTCGCCCTGCTCCGACGCCAGCCGTACGGAGTCGTCCTCCTCGACGAACAGATGCCGGGGACCCGCGGCCTCGAACTTGTCCCGCAACTCCGCGAAATCGACGCATCGATGCCCGTGGTGATGATCACCAAGTCGGAAGGGCAGGACACCCTTCGTGACGCGATCGGTGCCGAGACCGCCGACTATCTCACCAAGCCGGTCTCGCCGCGGCAGGTCCTCTCGGTCGTCACGCGGCTCCTCGAAGGCGACCGCATCCGCCAGCAGCGGCTGTCGCGGGACTTTGTCGGGCGTTTCCGCGAACTCGAAGGGCGCCGCGGGCAGCATCTCGCCTGGCGCGAATGGGTCGAGCTGGTCGCCGAACTGGCGGAGTGGGAAGTGAAGCTTGGCCAGGCCGACGAGCCGGGTTTGCAGGAGGCGCTCCGCACCCTGCAGTCGTCGATGCGGCTCGACTTCGCCACCTTCATCGCGGCGTCGTACCCGCACTGGCTCGCCGAGCGCGGCGCCGACCGGCCGCCGCTGTCGGTCGATGTCGTCTCGGAGTTCCTCCGCCCGACGCTCGAGGCGCACGGCCGGGTGATGCTCGTGGTGGTCGATTGCCTCCGGCTCGATCAATGGGCCGTGATCCGCCCGCTCGTCGAGCGGATCTTCGACGTCGAAGTCGACCACTACTTCTCGATTCTCCCGACCGCGACGCCCTACAGCCGGAACGCGATCTTCTCCGGGCTCTACCCCCGGGAGCTGGTGGCGCGCCACCCGGACTGGTGGAATGACAGCGAGGAATCGTCGCTCAACGCGCACGAGCAGGCGCTGCTCACCGAGCAGATGCGCGAACTCACCGGCCGCGACGTGACGGTGCGGTACGAGAAGATGTTTTCGGCGGCCGACGGCGAAGCGATGCTGCGCCGCCTCCCGGCGCATCTCTCGCATCCGGGGGTGACGGCGCTGGTCTTCAACTTCATCGATCAACTGACGCACGGCCGCACCGAAAACGACGCGCTCTTCGAAGTCGCGCGCGACACGCCGGCGCTGCGGGCGCTCACCCGGACCTGGTTCGAACGCTCGGCACTCCTCGATGCGCTCAAGGAAGCAGAGCGCCGGAAGGTTCCGGTGATCCTCACCACCGATCACGGGTCGATTCATTGCCACACGCCGGCGACGATCTACGCCCGGCGTGACGCCACCGCCAATCTCCGCTTCAAGTTCGGCGAAGATCTTCGGGTCGACGAAGCGGGAGCGGCAATCGTCGTCGACGACCTGCGTGCCTGGGGGCTCGCGCCGCGAACTCCGACGACGCGGCTCCTTCTTGCAACGGACGACCGGTTCTTTGTCTATCCCACCAAGCTGCGGGAGTACCAGGCGCGCTACCGGGGCGCATTCCTGCACGGTGGTGTCGCGCCGGAAGAGGTCGTGCTGCCGATTGCGCTGCTGACGCCGAGGCGCGGCTGAGCGATCGCGACATGCGGCGGCGCCTCTTCGCGCTGATGCGCCCGTACCGCGTCGTGTTCGGCGGCGGAATGGCGCTGGCAATGGTCGCAGCGGTCCTCGACGCCGTGACGGTCGTCCTGCTGGTGCCGCTGCTCAAGCAGCTCTTCGGCACGGCAGGCGCGCTGAGCGGAGGTTCAACGCATCTCGAGACGTTGCTCGATAGCGCGCTGGCACCCTTGCTGGCAAACCGGACCCGCGAAGGAGCGACGATCGTTCTCGTCCTGCTCTTTCTCGCCGCCGTCTTCGTCAAGAACCTCGCCACGTACCTCTCGGCGTACTTCTCCGTGCTGGTGCAGGAAGGGATGGTCAAGGACCTGCGAGTCCGGCTCTATCGCCATCTGCTCCGCCTCGATCTCAACGTGATGCAGCGCACGCGCGGCGGTCAGCTGGCGGCCGCGTTGGTGAGCGATGCCGACCAGGTCAAGCTTGTTGTCTCGGCGGTGCTCGCCACCCTCTTCCAGAACATCGTGCTGGTGCTCGCGACGATCGGCGCGCTGCTGCTGATTTCGGTCCGCCTCACCATCATGGTCCTGGCACTCGCCCCGATTCTGATCGTCGGCGTGCAGGCCGCGGTGGCGCGGCTCAAGCGGCACGCCCACGCCTTCACCCACGAACGCGGCGAACTGACGGCGATCGTCACCGAACGACTTGCCGCGGTCAAGCTGATCCGGGCGTCCGGGGCCGAATCGAGTGAAGACCTCCACTTCCGGGCCCAGGCCGAGCGGTATCGCAAGGGCATCGTCCGCACGCAGCGTTTCGCGCTGCTCACGTCGCCGCTCAGCGAACTCTTCGGCGGCGCCATCGTGGTGCTGATCCTCTGGGCCGCGTCAAATCCGTCGATCTCCGGTGTCGTCCTCGACACGGCGCCGACGATCTCCTTCCTGATTCTCGCCTTGCGGGTGATGTCGCCGCTCAAGGCGATCACCCAGGCGCCGGCCCAGCTGGCACAGGCCGAAGCAAGTGCGGCCCGGATCTTCTCGCTGCTCGACATCCCGCCGGCCGACGTCGATCCACCCGGCGCGCGCACCGCGACGTTCGAACGCGACCTCACCTTCGACGACGTGACCTTCGGCTACGACCCCGGCGTTGCGGTGCTCCGCGACGTCTCCCTTCGAGTGTCGAAGGGAGAGATGGTGGCGCTGGTCGGACCGAGCGGAGCGGGGAAGACCACCCTCCTCGAACTGGTGCCGCGCTTTCACGATCCCGATCGCGGCCGCATCCTTCTCGACGGCGTACCGATCACCGAGTTGTCGCGGACATCACTTCGGGGATTGATTGCAGTGGTTTCCCAGGACACCGTGATCCTGCACGACACCGTGCGCGCCAATATTGCCTACGGATGCAGTGCCGTCACGGACGACGCCGTTCGCGCCGCGGCGCAGGCCGCCAACGCGCACGAGTTCATCACCGCGCTTCCCGACCGGTACGGCACGGTCCTCGGCGAGCGCGGCACGCGGCTCTCCGGCGGCCAGCGGCAGCGCATCGCCATTGCCCGGGCCCTGTTGCGGGACGCGCCGATCCTGATTCTCGACGAGGCGACCAGCGCCCTCGACACCGAATCGGAGCGGCTGGTGCAGGAGGCGATCGACCGCCTGGTACGCGACCGGACCGTGCTGGTGATCGCCCACCGCCTGGCCACGGTGCGCGAGGCCGACCGGATCGTGGTCCTCGACGGCGGGCGGGTCGTCGAGGCGGGGAGTCACGCACAGCTGTACGCCTTGGGCGGCCTCTATCGTCGCCTGCACGACCTTCAGTTTTCTGTGGACGAGGTGACCACGTGAGCGGCGAACGTTCGGTGCTCTTCATCGCAGAATTCGACGACATCTACAACGCCCACGCCTCCCAGCAGCGGCGTGCGCTCGAACGTCTCGGCGCCAAGGTTTCGGTGTTCGACCTTGCCTCGCGGTCGGGCCTGCTCGCGCGATTTCGGAATGGCGATCTCGCCAAGCGGCTCGAACGGTCGCTCGACGAGGTGCAGCCTGACCTGGTGCTCGTCAACGGCAGCGAGCTGATCGACGAAGCGATGGTCGACCGCGTCCGCCCGCGCGCCCGTGCTCGCTGGATCAACTGGCTGCCGCACGACATGCGCCAGATCTCCGAAGCGATCGTGCTCGCCCGCCCCTTCGACCAGATCTACGCCATCGGGACCGATGTCGCCGCGGAGATCGCCGACCGCCTCGGCCGTACCGTCGACGTCCTCGCCTTCGCCGCCGATCCGTCGATCTATCGGCCGATTCGCACGCGCGACCAGTATCGCGCCAACGTGATCTTCGCCGGCACCGCGACACCGCGCCGCGAGCGGCTCCTCTCGGGATTGGTGGAATTCGGGCTGGCGGTGTGGGGACCCGGCTGGCGGAAGACGACGCTGCGCGACTACTGCCGCGGCGAGGCGCCGTCCACCGAGGAGTACCTCAAGGCGTACGCCGGCGCCACCGTGGCGGTCAACATCCATCACGTGCTGGTTGAGAACGATCCCCGCGAAGCGTCGTGCAATCAGCGGCTCTTCGAACTGGCGGCGATGGGGGCGGCCCAGGTCGTCGACGATCGCGGCGACCTGCCGCGCTACTTCGAGGATGATCGGGAGGTCGCGGTCTTCCACGACGGCGAGCAGATGCGCAATCTCGTGCGGCAGCTCCTCGAAACGCCGTCGGAAGCGGAGCGGCTCGGTCAGTCCGCCCGTGCTCGACTACTGCAGGATCACACCTACATGCACCGCCTCCGCCACCTGCTGCTCGATCAGCCGCGCCCGCGGTAGGTCGCGATCGTCTCGCGATAGAGTGCGAGATAGGCTTCCGCCATCAGCAGGTGGGTGAAGCGCTGCAGCACGCGATTCCGGATCGCTTCGGGGTCGAGCATGCCGAGCGCGGGACGCAATCGCACCAATTCGTCAACCGAGTCACCCAGCGCTCCTGATTCCGGCGTCACGATCTCCGGCAGCGCACCGCGGTGGGTGCCGAGGACCGGCGTACCGCTCACCATCGCCTCGATGGTGGTGAGTCCGAACGGTTCGTCCCATTGCGCCGGCATCCAGAGGCAGGCGGCGTCGGCGAGGAGCGACACCTTCCGTTCGCCACCGACCTGGCCGATGAACTGGATGTCGCGACGCACCGATGGACGCCACCCTCCCGCGACCACCAGCCGCTGCCCCGCATCGCGCGCGCCGCTGACCGCCCACTGCCATCCCTTCACCGAGTGGAGTCGGCCCAGGAAGAGATCGAAATCGCCCTTGGTGGGCGAGAAGCGATAGTCTGCGGGGTCCAGCCCGTTGTGCACCCAGCGCGCAATGCCGTGGCGGCGCGCGTGGTCGGCCGACACGGCAATGGCGGTGTCGAGGAGTTCCGGTTCGGGAGTGGCGTTGCCGTGCAGCGTCCAGGCGTAGGGGGTGCTACGCGGCATGTGCCGGAGCGGCGCATGCGAGTGGACGATGTCGACGCCGGGCGGGAGATACGGCGTGAGGTCGGGCCCGCCGCGCTGGAACCCGATCTTCGGATCGATCGGGATCACGGTCGCTTCGGGAACGTCGCTGCGCGGCCCGGCGATCAGCGTGACCCGATGGCCCAGCGCCGCGAGCCCGCGCGCCAGCCAGACGATGACCCGCTCGAGCCCGCCGTACCGCGTGATCGGCATGCGCGCCGGATGATAGAGAACGACGTGGAGTGGTGCGGTCATCAGAGGCCGGCGATGCTGCTGCGGTCCTCGTCGGGAACGCAGCACACGTCATAACTGCGCCAGCGGGTCAGGTTCTCCGGTGTGACCGGATCGCCGAAATAATTGTCATCGCCTTCCACGCGATACACCGCATAGCGATGGTCGACGAGATAGCGATACAGCTGCTGCCGGTATCCCGGCGGCTCATGCTTGAGATCGAACATCTCGACGTGGAGGATTGGCCGCTGTCGCTGCAGCAACTCCTCGAGTGTTTCGAGGACGGCGAGATCGAATCCCTCGGTATCGACCTTGATGAACCGGACGCGCTCAATCAGGTCGGGGTGCGTGCGATCGAGAAAGTCCTGCAGGTTTCGTCCCTCGACTTCGAGGGTGAACGCGCTCGCGTGCCGCCACCGGCTGAGCCCTTCATGATAGCCGCCGTTGCAGTATCCCGGCTCACCGTACTGGAATTCGAACCGTCCGTCGTGCCGCATCGCGGCGAACGGATACGGCACGATGTGCGTCCTGCCGGCATTGAGCGACGCATTCTTCTCGAGCACGCCGAACACATTCGGATTGGGCTCGAATGCGAGAACCGTTCCCGTAGGGCCGACCGCCAGCGCGATCGGAATGGCGGTGTCGCCGACATGCGCACCGATATCGAGCGCCACGTCGCCGGGGCGCAGGAAGCGGCGGAGCTGATCGACCGCCGCCTGCGATGGAGCGACGGTGTAGGCGCGGTGATGCAGCCATCGCGCGACGTCGACCCGACCCTCGCGTTGCAGGTGATGCGACTCGACCGTGAAGCCGAAGGTCCGGGCGCGCGGCTTCATCCCGAGCAGGTAGAAGAATTCCTTGATTTTCATCGGCAGGCGATGACCATGTCTGTGTATTATGCTCCGCGATGGCCACCGTATCAGTAGCGGGCTTCAGCATCGTTCGCAATGCCACGCTGCTCGATTTTCCACTCGAAGCGAGCGTCGGATCAGTCCTCCCGGTTGTCGACGAATTCATACTCGCCGTGGGCCGTTCCGACGATGATACGCTCGCCCGCGCCCGCGCGATCGGTGATCCGAAGGTGCGCATCATCGAAACCGCCTGGGACGCCGCGCGCGGCATCGCCGTCCTTGCCGACGAAACATCGCGCGCGCTCCAGGAGTGCCGGGCGCCGTGGGCGATCTACATCCAGGCCGATGAGGTATTCGCGGACGGCGGTGCCGACCGGATGCGCGCCGCGATCGAACGGGCCGACCCCGATTCTCGCATCGAAGGGATCACCGTCGACTACCGGCACTTCTATGGTGGGTTCGACACCCTCGCAGCAAATCGCAAATGGTACCGCCGCGAAATTCGCGCAGTGCGGACGGGTCGCGAGTACGGCATCCGGTCCTACGGCGATGCGCAGGGTTTTCGCGCCGGCGATGCGTCACGACGGGTGCGCTGCATTGCCAGTGACGCCGTGATGCACCACTACGGCTGGGCGCGTCCCGTTCAGGCGATCGCCGCCAAGCGTGCGGAGGATACTGCGATTGATCCGATCGCGCGGCGGCGTGACGTCGAACGTCCGCTCCTTCCCTGGATTCCCGGGTTACGCCCGTTCGCCGGCGAACATCCCGCGATCATCCGCCCGTGGATTGCGTCTCGAACGGAACAGCGTGTCACCATCGCGCCCAGGCGCCTTGAGCCGCATCATCTTCGACTTGCGGCGTCGGGGTGGATCGAGCGCCTGACCGGCTGGCGACCGTTCGAGTATCGCAACTACACCCTGATCACACCGGACTGAGCCGGCGCGCGCGCGGCCACCGCCGGCGCGGCGTTCGTCAGCGCTGGAGCGGATACTCGGCGCCGGTCAGCAGCATCTGCATCCGGTGATCGTAGGTGTGCGCGGCGAGCGCGTGCGCGTGTGCGCGCGCGGACATCGCCGAGCGGAATGCCGGATCACCGACGAGTCGCCTCACCTGTTCGACGCATTCGGCGGGCGAGCGATACCACAGGCAGTGCGTCTCACCCTCGGCGAATTGCTCGATGCCGCGCACGTACGGGCCCACATACGCGCCGCCGCAGCCGAAGATCTTCCACATCCGGTTCGACGCAGACGCGTAGTCCTCCTCCTGCTCCGGCATCGCATTCGCGCCCAGCGACGCCGCGGCGCCCCGCACGACCTTGGCAAACTCGCTGCCGTGCACCGATTTCCCGGCGATCGGGAATGAGGTCTTCGCATCCTTCCATCCGGGCCCGCGCACCTGGAGGGTGAATTGTGACGCCACCGCTTCGAGGACCGGCCATCGATACGGATATGGACCCGATCCGACGAACGACGCGTCGCACTGGTACTCCGGCCGCGTGGATGTTGCTGGCACGTCGCGATCGGGATCCATCGCCTGCGGCAGGAAGCGAACGACCGGTACGCCATCCCGGCGGTACTGCTCGAGCTGTGCGGCATAGGTGAGGTACAGCGTACCACAGCGGCGCGCGAGGTCGATCACCCCGGTCTGCGGCCGTGGGTCCACGTGCCACATCGCCGTCGATCGGCCGCGAAAAAGCCGGTCGAGCCGGGCGGCACCCAGCCGCTGCGCTTCGCGGGTGCAGAGGATGAAATCCGGGTCGTAGCGCTCGATGCTGTATTCCAGAAGCGCTGGAGCGAGGGCGCGAAGGCGGCGATGCCACCCCAGCACATCGAAGACGCGTGCCTCGGCGCCGAGGCGTCGCGCCGCGCGGGCGTAGGCATCCTCGTCGCGGTGAGGTGCCCACGCGCCCAGGATGGCGAGTCGCTTGACCGGGATCGCTGCGGGAATCACGGACGGGAAGTAGCTGATTCCCGATGCCGGCGGCAAGTCGCCGACGCCCCGGTCCTGATAACTTCACTCGTGCGCGAGGCCCCCGACCACGACCTCCTGTTCGCCTACGACTTCCCGCCGATGGGCGGTGGGATCGCGCGCTGGATGGCCGCCATGGCCGAACGGTACCCGCCCGGAAAGCTCACGGTATCGAGCGGAACGCTCGAAAGCGCCGAAGCGACCGATCCGCAGTTTCCCCAGACGATCGACCGGATTCCGGTGCATTCCGACCGGCTGCGCACTGTCGCGGGACTCCTGGCCTGGTCGCGACGCGCGGTGTCACTCTCCAGCGACCCGGCAATGCGATTCGCCTGGTGCGACAGCGTGCGTCCCGCGGGCTACCCGGCCCGCTGGGCGTTCCGGCGGACCGGCCTTCCCTACGGTATCGTGGTGCACGGCGGCGACCTCCTCACGCTGCGCCAAAGGATGGAGCGCTCCCGCTTCAAGCACGGTGTCATGCGCTCGATCCTCCACCACGCCACCGTCTCTGTCGCCAACTCGCGCTGGACCGCCGAACGTCTCCGCGACCTCCTCCACGACGTGGGACTGCCGCACGCCGCGGCACGGATCCGCGTCGTCCCCCTCGGCACCGATCCGTCGAAGTGGCGATTCGACGCCGAAGCCGCCGCCGCGTTCCGCGACCGTCGCAATCTTCCGAGTGGTCGCTGGCTGGTGACCGTGGCGCGGATGGTGGAATACAAGGGGATCGATACGGCGATCAGGATCGTCGCCGAACTCCTCCCCACGATTCCGGACGTGCAGTATGCGGTCGTTGGCCGCGGCGGGCACGAGGAGGCGCTGCGCGAACTCGCCGCAACGCTCGGCGTCGCCGATCGCGTGCATCTCCTCACCGATGTCGGCGACGACGAACTCGCTGCAGCGTATTCGATGGCCACGGTGTACGTGGGGCTCACGCGCGAGACACCGACCGATGTCGAGGGGTTCGGGATCTCGTTCGTCGAGGCGGCGGCGTGCGGGCTGGCGGTGATCGCCACGCGGACCGGCGGCATCCGTGACGCGGTGGGAGATGGCGAGACCGGCCTGCTGTTCGATCCCGCAGATCTCGCGGGGGTGACGGCGATCCTCACCCAGCTGCTGCGCGACCCGTCGCAGGCGCGCCGGATCGGCGCGGCAGGTCGCGCGCGCGTCGAACGCTACCTCAACTGGGATCGCGTCGTCGGCGACATGCAGCGCATCGCGGAGGAGTGCGGGCGCCGGGCGGCACGCCCGATGGCGTACCGCACGGCGTCAACCGACGATTACTTGCGGAAGTGATATCCGAGCAGGATCAGGAGTGCGTGGTTCTTCACGCTGGTGCCGTCGGGGGCGTCGCTGTCGACGTTGACGAGACCGAGATCGTACCGCGCGGTGACGGCAAACTGGCCGAACCGGACTCCGCCGCCGAACATCACGGAGAAATCAGTGCTCTTGTAATTGTTGCCAGCCTCGGAACAACTCAGACTCAAGGTCCCTGCGCCGGGCTTCGAGTCTTCCTCGGTGCACGACGTCTTGAATGCGACGGCAGGCCCTCCAAGCACGACGAATCTCACCGGCCCGGTCCCAAACAGCGCATGCACCAGGACTGGAACTTCGATGTAGCTGCCCTTTACCGAGAAGGTATTCCCGCTGCTGTTGACCTTGTACCCCTTTTGGACGTACATCAGGTCTGGTCCAACAGCGATATCCGGCGCAATCGTGGCAGTCACCGTGATTCCCGCGGCGAACCCGCTGCGTGACGAAGGGTTGAAGCTGACTGCGCCGTCGCTGATGCTCGCACCCGAGCTGACGAAGCCGCCGAGGACGC
This sequence comes from Gemmatimonadales bacterium, assembly GCA_036500345.1. Lineage (NCBI taxonomy): Bacteria > Pseudomonadati > Gemmatimonadota > Gemmatimonadia > Gemmatimonadales > Gemmatimonadales bacterium. The sequence continues at coordinate 98,890 of DASYCE010000002.1, forward strand.
CGATTCGCGCCTGCGCGTGCATCGGTGCTGCAACGACGACGGTGCCGAGCAGGACGGGAAAAAACTTCCGCATGAAAGCTCCTGAAATGAGGGTGAGGTCCTTGATACCGGTGTTCAATTCAGCAGGGCACATGTTCAGAACCGGATCGCCAACACCGCCGACAGCGTGCGGGTTTTCACATTGAGATCACCTGCGCCGCCACCGTTGACCGCTTCCTGCACGTTGCTGATCCCCAGGTCTGCCCGCGCACCAAGTGACCAGTGCCGAAACTCGATGCCGGCCTCGGCGATGCCGCTGACCTCGGTCGACTTGAAGTCGGGCCCGTCGACGGCGTCCTTGCAGTCCTGGGAGGCTCCGGCATCGACCGCCTGTTCGGTAATCTTGCAGCCGAGCTTGATGCCGACAGCTGGTCCGGCGCCGACGTATAGATGCATCGGCAATCCGATCCGGAGGATCAGCGGAACCTCGAGGTAATCGAGGCTGGTCTTCGACCCTGCGTCATCACTGAAATCGCTGCTCTTGGCGCCCTTCACCGTGTAGTACGCCCCGGGCTGCACCGCGAACCCGAGTGCCCCGATCCGGACGAATGCGCCCGCGATGAAGCCGGTGTTGTTCTTCAGGTCAGTGCTGAAATCGCCAGTCAGCGTCGACATGTTCGCCCCGGCCATCACCCCGAACGACACCAACTGCGCATCGGCGCGCTGCAACGGTGCTGCCGCAAGCGTCGCGACGACTGGAACCACGAGCCAACGGGATGCTCGAACCATCGACCCCTCCGGATTGAGATGAGTGATCCCCATGCTATCGGCTCGTGCTGCCACGAGCCGTACCCCGCAACCGCAGTAGTTTACCGCCATGGCCGCGTTCCCGGCGCCCCACGCCGAACCACTCCCCGCGAACCACGCGCGCTCGCCACTCATCGAGGCGCTCGCCGACCGCTGGCGTGCCGACGCCTTCTTCCGGCTCGGCGCGCTCCTCGTGGCACTCGTAGTCGTCGCCGCGATCCTGGCGCCGTGGATCGCACCCCACGATCCGTTGCAGGGCGATCTCGCCCGCGACTATCTCGCGCCGCCGGGCGGCCGCTTCCTCTTCGGTGCCGACGCACAGGGAAGAGATGTCCTCTCCCGCGTGCTGTACGGCGCTCGCCTCTCGCTCATCGTCGGACTCATCTCGCAGCTGGTCGCCGTGTCGCTCGGGCTGATGCTCGGCCTCGTGTCCGGTTATTACCGTGGTGCCACCGACCTGGTCATCATGCGGCTCGCCGACATCACCCTCGCCTTCCCGAGTCTCCTCCTGCTGATCGCCGTCGCGGCCGCCATCAGGCCGTCGCTCCCGGTCATCTTCGTGATCATCGGCGCGGTCGGCTGGGCCGGAATGGCGCGCCTGGTCCGGTCGCAGGCGCTGGTCCTGTCGAGGAGCGAGTACGTGATCGCGGCTCGGGCGCTCGGGGCCCCCGACAGGCGGATCATGCTTCGGCACCTGGTCCCCAACGTGCGCACCGTCGTCATCGTCAGCGCCACCCTCGGCATTGCCGGCGCGATCATGGCTGAAGCCGCACTCTCGTTCGTCGGCCTCGGCGCGCAACCGCCAACGCCGAGCTGGGGAGCAATGGTTTCTGAGGGGCGAGACCTGATCCGGGTCGCACCGTGGGTCTCGGTGGCGCCGGGGCTCGCGATCGGCGTCGCGGTCCTCGGCTTCAATCTGCTGGGAGACGGTCTTCGCGAGGCGCTCGATCCGCTGTCGCGTTCGAGCCGCTCATGATCCTGCGGAAGGGATCGACCAACTGTCGCGCGATGGCGCGGACCGGGCCGGTGGTACTGAAATCCATCCCGACAACGCCGGTCTCCGGATATTCGTCGGTCGCGGCGTAGAGCGTGCCGAAGAGGCGATCCCAGATGGAGAAGATGTTGCCGAAGTTCCGATCCTGGTGCCGCAGTTCGATCGAGTGGTGAATCCGGTGGAACTGCGGTGACACGAAGACGTAACCCAGCGGCCCGAACGTGGCGCGCACGTTGGAATGCTCGAATCGCGAATACGCCGCCATCAGGAAACCGATCGCAAGAATCTCCGCCGGCGCGATCCGCAGCGCGAACATCGGAATCGTCAGCACGGTGTACGCCACCAGGATGTCGACGAAATGCAGTCGCAGATCGGTAAACTGATTGAGCTCCCGCTGCGAATGGTGGATGGCGTGGAAGTGCCAGAAGATCCCGGTGTGCCGCACCCGATGATGGACGTAGGTCAGGAAGTCGGCTGCCAGCAGCGAGACGGCGACCTTGATCCAGGTGGGCCACGCCGCCATCACGGCGATCACGCCATGGCCGCCGGTCACCCAGGTATAGGCCTGTTGCAGGACCCCCACGTACGCGGGAAGTGCGGCGACCGCGAAGAGCGTCTGGAGATTGAGCCAGCCGAAATCCTCGAGAAGCGCCCTCGAAAAGACCTTCTGCCGGCGCACCGCAGGGATCACCGCTTCGAGCACCAGGACGAACACGACGGAGCCCCAGAGCCACCACTCGGTATAAAGCGTCCGCGCAGCCCAGTAATATTCCTTGACGCCGGTCGGCACCGACGCCCAGAACGAAGCGATTGCGGACCCGCCGTCGAGATGAGGTACTGGCATCGGCGACTCGTGGCAGAAAGACGACTGCAAATCCGCCGCAAGTGATATGCCAGTGTTGATCCGTTCCTGCAGTTCACTCGCACCCGGACACCAGGAAGCACCGTGACCTTCGATGACCTGCGCCGCGATGAATTCGGGGCGCTCAATGATGGCGGGATCTTTCTCAACAGCGCGAGCATCGGCCCCCTTCCCGCGCGGTCGGTGGCGGCCCTTGCAGCGTGCAATCGCGATCGCGCCCGGCCGGGGATCTGGCCGCTCGAACGGATCAACACCATTCTCGACGAGTCACGGTGGCTCGCCGGGCGGTTGATCAACGCAGACTCATCGACGATCGCGTTGATGCCCAACACCACCACCGGCCTCAACATCGCCGCCCGCGCGCTGCCGCTCGATGCCGGGGAAATCGTGCTGACCTTCGACCGGGAGTTCCCCGCCAACATCTATCCCTGGGCAGCGCTCGGCCGGGGAATCGCACTCGAGCGGATTCCGGTCGCGGAAAACGGATGGCCGGATGAGGCCAGGATGCACGAGCGGCTCCGCGATCCGCGCGTTCGCGCCGTCACGGTCTCACTGACGCAGTTCAGCAACGGCTACACCGTCGATCTCGCCGCGCTCTCGCGCGCCACGCGTTCGAACGGGCAATGGCTGATTGTCGACGCCATCCAGTCGGTCGGCCAGATGCCGATCGACGTCGAGGCCACACCGGTCGACTTCCTCGCGTGCGGCGCGCAGAAATGGCTGCTCTCGCCGTGGGGGACCGGATTTCTGTACGTGAGGAAGGAGCTCTGCACGGCGTTCGAACCGACCTTCGCCGGCTGGGCGGCGTACATGGGGAGCAACGACTACACCCGGCTCACCAGCTACGACCCGCGGCCGTGGCCCGATGCGCGACGCTTCGAGCTGCTCACCTTCCCGGTACAGGACTTTGCGGCGATGAACGCGTCACTTGGCATCATCCTCGGCGCTGGTACCGACACTGTCATGCGGCACACCCGCGCACTCCACCAGCCGGTGATCGACGCAATGCACGCCTGCGGGGGGCGGGTGACGTCGCCATCGGGAGAGCACGGCTCGGCGATTCTCTGCGTGCAGCCGGCCGGCAACGTGTCCGCGGCGTTTGCCGCGCTGCAGCGCGCCGGGGTGCACTGCTCGTTGCGGGAAGGGTCGATTCGTCTGAGCCCGCACCTGTTCAATTCGATGGACGAGATGCGAACGGTCGCGACGCAGTTGAGCGTGCCCGCGCACTAAGTCGTTCGACCGGCCGTCCGCCTCAGCGCCGGCCGAGATGTTCGCGCAGGGCAGCGATCGGAAGATTGTCGACGAGCGGGCGCTCTCGCTTGAACCATGCATGCGCCTCGTCGGCGATGCGCCGCCGTTCATCCGGTCTCGCGAGGTAGTGGCGGCAGCGTTCGGCGATCTCGTCGTATCCGCACGTTGCGGCACGCGATTCGAACGCCGGATCGGCGGCATGCGGTGCGGCGCGTTCGTGGATCACGAAGCGCCGATTCGAGAGGAGATGGTCGAGGCGCGCGAAGTCGAAGATATGGGCCTTCTCGTCGTCGTGCTGATGCATGCCGAGGATGATCTTGGCGCGAGCCAGCAGCTCGTCGAGTTGTTCACCGTACGCCGGGTTGAAGAGTGTCACGGTGTGCACGGCGATGCCGGCCTTTTCCATCGCCAGCACCAGCCGCAGCCGCCGCGGCGAGAGCTGGCCCACGAAGAGGACATCGATGTCCTCGACCAGTCCCTTCGTCGCGGTGTGCCGCTGGTAGCTCGCCTCGTAGTACGGCGCATAGCCGAACGGCACATGGCGGAACGGAACGCCGAGCGACTCGACCCACGGCGCGTTCGCGGCAGAATACCCCCACACCTCGACCGCACCACGCATCGCGTCGAACCATTCGGTGTCTTCGCGCCATTCCCGCACGTCGAGCGGCTCGGCGTTGAAGAAGATGTACCGCGGCGGGAGATAGTCCATGTAGTACTGATTCCAGAAGGCGATCCAGAGATCGGTACTCACCCGGTTGCTGACCCTGCGGCCGAACGAGAGACCGCTGCGAACTTCAACCGGAATGTCGTGCTGTCGAAGCAGGTCGGCGATCGCCTCCGACTTGCGAGCGAAATCAGGCCACGCATAGTAGATCACGACCTTGCGCGCCCGGCTCCCGCGCACAAGGCGATTGGTTGCAGCGAGCGTGCTCAGGACCTTCCGTCGCACTGCAGTCCGGACCCGCGTCGAGAGGCGTGGTGGCAGCGGTCGCGGCTGCGGACGCGGTGGTGTCGACGGCGACGGAGTCTGCTGCGCGGTCACAGGGCGCGCCGCATCTGGATGCTGTCCACGGTTCCGCCGTCGCGGACCGCGACCGCCCCCCTGCGACCGGTCTCTTCGAAGCCGAGTGACCGATAGAGGCCAAGCGCCACCGCATTGTGGCTCAGCACTTCGAGGCGGAGCTCGGCCACATCCTGCGTGGTGCGCAGCCACTCGACGAATAGCGCGTAGGCCGGCTTCGCCAATCCCCTGCCGCGGAACGCCCGGTGCAGATCGGCACCGATCTCCAGTGATCGCGCCGCCGGGTCGAAGCCGCCCGTCCGGAAATAGCCGATCGGCGTCGCTTCGTGCTCGATGATGTAGAACGCGGGATGCTGCGTCGCGAACCAGTGGCGGCATTCGTCGAGGGTGAATGGCCGGTCATCATGCAGGAAATGCCGGCACTCGTTGCGGATCTCGAGCAGAAAGGGAAGATCGGCTTCCATGAGCGGGCGGATGGTGAACCGTTCCCCCACGCCGCTCACCACCCCGACCGGATCACGCTCACCACCCGCTCGGCATCGGCCACGGTCATGTGCGTGTGCAACGGGAGGACGAGATAGTCGTGCTCGACGGCATCCATGTGCGGAAAGTGGCCGCGGGAGGCCCCGAAGACGCTATATCGATCGTTGCGATAGTGGACCTGGTTCGACTCGATCCGATGTTCGCGCAACTTCTGCTGCAGGCCGATCCGGTCACGGGCAAAGACGGTGCAGAGCCACGCTGCGTGCAGGCGGTCGGTGAGGCCGCCGCCGATGAACTCCAATCCCGGAATTCCCGTGAGTCCGCATTCGTACACGTCGAAAAGCTTCCGTCGCAGCGCGAACGTCTCGTCCCACTCCTCCAGCGCCGCCAGTCCCATCGCCGCCGCGATGTCGGTCATCTGGTACTTGTAGCCGATTTCGGTGATGTCGTTGTCCCAGATTCCCTGCTGCTTCCCGGCGCGGTCGATCCCGAACCAGCGGAGCCGCTGCGCGGCAGCGAGCAACGCCGGATCCCGCATCACCAGCATCCCGCCATCGCCGGTGGTGATGTGCTTGATTGCCTGGAACGAGAAGATGGTGAACGGCGAGATCCCGCCGATCGGCGCTCCGCGGTACGTCGCGCCGACGGCGTGGGCCGCATCCTCGATCACCGGGATCCCCGCCTCGGCGGCGATCGCATGCAGTTCGTCGAGATCGCACGGCAGGCCGCCGTAGTGCACGCAGACGATCGCCCGCGTGCGGGACGTCACCAGCCGCCGCACGTGGTCGACGTCGATGTTGAGCGAATGCCGCTGGACGTCGGCAAAGACCGGCTTCGCGCCGAGGTACAGCAGCGGGATGTTCGTTGCAGTGCAGGTGAAGAGCGGCGTGATCACTTCGTCGCCGGGGCCGACGCCCGCGAGCAGATACGCGAGGTGCAGCGCGTCGGTACCGGAGCCCACCGCCGCCGCGGGAAACTGGTTGCAGAAGCGCGCCGAAAACTCCGCTTCGAACTGCGCCACCGCCGGCCCCTGGCCGATCCAGCGGGTCGTCAATTGCTCGGCGACCCGCTCGCGGGCGCGGGCGCTCACCTGGGGGCGGAAGAGTACGATGGACCCTTCCGCTTCCTCCATCAACGGGAGATCGAGCGGTGCCGTCACGCGGGGAAGTTGATCACGGCGGAGTGACGGCGCAACACCGCAGAACCGCTGGTGCCGCGCCGATATATCTTTTGCCCGGCGCGCAGATCGTGCGATCCACCTCGATTCCAGGGCAGGCCGGCGATGGCAACCTATCTCGTCACGGGAGGGGCAGGCTTCATCGGGTCGGCGCTGGTGCGTCAGTTGATCGCTGCCGGTGACGCGGTGGTCAACGTCGACACGCTCACCTACGCCGGCAACCTCGACTCTCTCGGCGCCGCCCGCGCCGATCCACGACATCACTTCGCCCAGGTCGATATCTGTGACGGGGATGCGCTTCGCGTGCTCTTCGCGGAGCATCGTCCCGACGCCGTCCTGCACCTCGCCGCGGAATCGCACGTCGACCGGTCGATCGACGGTCCGGCGCCGTTCATCCGGACCAACGTCGTCGGAACCGCCACGGTGCTCGAGGCGGCGCTGGGATACTGGACCTCGCTCGACGCGCCGGCGCGGGAGAGGTTTCGCGTGGTGCATGTCTCGACCGACGAAGTGTTCGGTTCGCTCGGCTCCGATGGAGCGTTCGGCGAATCGACGCCGTACGATCCCAGTTCGCCCTATTCCGCCAGCAAGGCCGGGTCGGATCATCTGGCGCGTGCGTGGCAACGGACCTACGGCCTTCCCGTTGTCGTCACGAATTGCTCGAACAACTACGGGCCATATCAGTTCCCGGAAAAGCTGATTCCACTCGCCATCGAAAAGGCCGTGCACGGCGAACCCGTACCGGTATACGGTCGCGGCGAGAATGTCCGGGACTGGCTCCACGTCGACGACCACGTTCGAGCGCTCCGACTCGCCGTGCGACGCGGCGTGCCAGGCCGAACGTATCTCTTTGGCGGGCGAAGCGAGCGGAATAACCTTGCAGTGGTGCACGCGATCTGTGACCTCGTCGACGAACTTCGTCCTGACCCTTCCGGTTCGCGCCGCCGATTGATCACCTTCGTCGCCGACCGGCCGGGGCATGATCTTCGCTACGCCATCGATCCATCACGAGCCAATCGTGAGCTGGGGTGGGAGCCGCAGGAAACCTTCGATAGCGGCCTCCGGCAGACGGTGCAATGGTATCTCGATCACCGCTCGTGGGTCGAACGGGTGATGAGCGGCGCATACCGCGGCGAGCGGCTCGGCACCGGAGGAACACGATGAAGGGAATCATCCTGGCAGGCGGTACCGGCTCGAGACTCTGGCCGATCACGCGCGGCGTGAGCAAGCAGCTCCTGCCGGTCTTCGACAAACCGATGATCTACTTCCCGCTCACCACGCTGATGCTGGCCGGGATCCGCGACCTGCTGGTCATCACCACGCCCCACGAACAGCCGCAATTCCAGGCGTTGCTGCGTGACGGAGCGCAGTGGGGCCTCGACATCTCGTACGCGGTGCAACCGAAACCCGACGGCATTGCGCAGGCGTTCACCATCGGCCGCGATTTCGTCGGCGGCCAATCAGTCACCCTCATTCTCGGCGACAACATTTTCTACGGGCACGGCCTCGTCGACTTGCTGCAGCGATCGATCGCCCGGACTGATGGCGCGACTGTCTTCGGCTATCAGGTGAGCGACCCCGAGCGCTACGGCGTGGCGCGGATCGACGCCAGCGGAATGGTGACCGCGATCGAGGAGAAACCGGTTGCGCCGGGATCGAACTTCGCCGTCACGGGGCTGTACGTCTACGACGCGCAGATCACCGAGATCGCCGGTGCGCTCACTCCCTCCCCGCGCGGGGAATACGAGATCACCGACGTCAATCTGGAGTACATGCGGCGTGGGCAGCTGCGGATGGAACTGCTCGGCCGAGGCTTCGCGTGGCTCGACACCGGCACCTACGACTCGCTCCACGAAGCCGGTGCCTTTGTCGCAACACTCCAGCGCCGCCAGGGATTGCAGGTGGCGTGTCCCGAGGAGATCGCGCTGCGCAACCGATGGATCACCGCCGCCGATGTCGAGGCGCTCGCCGCACCGATGGCCAGGAATCCGTACGGCCAGTATCTCCTCAAGCTGGCGACGGAAGCCCGCAGCTGATGGAGGTCACGCCTCTCGAGATCAGCGGAGTCCTTCGCATCGAGCTTGCGCTCCATCGGGACTGGCGCGGGCGATTCGTCGAACTCTGGAACGACCAGCGCTACCGCAGCGCGGGAATCGGGCGCCCGTTCGTCCAGGACAACATCTCGGTCTCCGATCGCGGTGTACTCCGCGGGATGCACTACCAGTTCCCCGACGGCCAGGGGAAGCTGGTCTCGGTGGTGCATGGCGCCGTCTTCGACGTGGTGGTCGACGTACGCCATGCGTCGCCGACGTTCGGCCGATGGATCGGCGTGGAATTGTCGGATGAGAATGGCGTGCAGCTCTACGTGCCGCCCGGGTGCGCGCATGGATATCTGGTGGTGTCGGAGCGCGCGGTGTTCAACTACAAATGCACCGGTTACTACTCGCCGCAGCACGAACACACCTTCCGATGGGATGACCCCGCCGTGGGGATCGCGTGGCCTACCGACGCACCGCCGCGACTCGCGGCGAAGGACCTCGACGCGCCGCTCCTCGCCGCGATTCCGGCGCACGCCCTGCCGCCGATGGAGCTATAGTAACGATTGGTAGAGCGGTGTTCAGGGCGCCGTGGGCCAGATCGTTTCGGCGGTCGCGGTGCTGCTCTCCCCCGAATGCGAACCGCCGCCGGCCACGATCACCAGGCCGTCCCACGTCACCGGAAAGATCCCGTGACGCCCCGCCGGCAGCGGCGTCCCCTGCCGCCAGCTGTTGCGCACGGGGTCGTAGATGTCGACGCGGGCATACGTCCCCATCGCGTTCGCACCGGCGCCATGCACCGTCTCTCCGCCGATCACCCAGAATTCGCCGTTGACCCACACCGCTTTCCCCATCCCGCCACGCGCCTGCGGCAACGGGGTCGGTGCGCCTGTCGATCCATCACTCACCGTCCAGCGATTCGTTGCCGGATCGTAGATCTGTACGTCGTTGAATCCGTCGGCGAGAACATTCCCGCCCTTCCGGCCACCGAAGACGAAGAGCCGCTTCCCGTCGGTCGCGGAGGCGGCGTGATTGCGGGGCCGCGGCATCGGCGCGATCGATGTCCAACGCATCGTGGACGGATCGAGCACCGCTCCCTGCGCGGTGGTACTGTCCCCGACCACGCCACCGGCGACGTAGATCCTGCCATCGATCACCGCCGATGCGCACGAGCCGGCCGCAAACGGCAGCGGCGGACCGAGTGTCCAGCGGTTGGCCACCGGGTCGAAGATCTGGACAATGCCACTCGGCGTGGCGCCGAGGTCGCCAAGCAGCCAGAGCTTGCCGTCGAGCACCTCGGCGGCATGATGGTCGCCTTGAAGCGGTCGGCCCGCGGCATGATTTTCATCCCAGCGGCCGGTCGCGAGATCATAGATGAGCGTATGGCCGTCTTCGCTTCCGAGCAGGTACAGCTTGTTGTCGATCACACCCGCGGCGACTTCGCCGAGCGGGATCGGCATGCTGTCATCCTGGTGCCACTCGTTGCGCAGCGTGGTTTTCCAGAACGTCCGATTTTCCGGGACGTCGCCGTGGTCGGCGCCGAGGCCCAGATACGCGGTATCGCCAACGACCGCCGCGACCGGCGCGAGCATCGCCAGCGGGATTCGTCCGAGATTGGCCCACTGATTGGCGACCGGATCGTACGCGATGATGTCGTCGATGTTGTAGCGTGCCGACCCGAGCGACCGCCCGCCCATCAGCACGATCCGGCCGCCGACGACATTGGTGGACGGCTCGACATGCGACACCGGGAACGGCAGCGACGCAACCGAATCCCACACGCCGGTGCGCAGGTCGTATCGCGTCACTGCCGAGACGTCGACCGGAACCGGATCGTGACCGACGGCGCCGCCGATCACGTAGATCGCACCGTCGACCACCGCCGCGGTGAGGTGGCCACGCCCCAGCGCGAGCGGCGCTGCGCCATGCCAGGCGGAGTCGCCGGGGGCGAGCCACCAGTGGTCGTGCGAATCGGTGTTGCGGTCGGGAAGCCAGCCGCCGATGAAGTGCAGGGTATCTCCTGCCAGTGCAACGCTCCCCCCGCCGCGTGCCGCTGGAAGCGGTGGTCCCGGTGACCAGCTGTCGGTGGCGACCGCGTAACGCCAGACGCGCTCCGTGGCGGTTCCGGGGTGATCCCCTTCGAAACCTCCGGCGATCCAGACCGTGTCGCGCAGCAGCACCGCCGCCGTGTGGGTCACGGCCTGGGGCATGTCATGCTTGCGAGTCCACCGGCCGGTGTGGAGGTCGAGAATCTCGACGCGGCTCGCGGCGATACCGTGCTCGGTCTGGAATCCGCTGAACAGGATCATCGAATCGCCGGTGATCACCCGCAGCGCTTCGTAACGTGGCAGATCGGTCGATGCGAACGCCGTCCACCCCGGCGTACGAAGCGGGTGAAAGTGCTTCTCCACCCGGGCAATCACCCGCGCGACCCGCCGCGGCGGATGCATCCCCGCGGCGAATCCTGCACCGAGCAGGAGCATCGCAACCACGAGGAAGAGGAGTGGTCGCGTGCGAGGGGCGCCAGGCGCGGTGGTCACGCCCCCTCCGGCGTGGCGATCGAATCACTCTGCTTGAGACGCCGCCGGCGGCGCGAGTACATGTCGATCCAGGTCATGAGCACGGAGCGTGACGGCCAGGGCAAGAGCAGCGGCCAGAGAGCGCTGCGGACCGCCAGCGCGGCCGCGCCCCAGCGATGTGCGCGGAGATCGTCGGCGAGCCGGTCGAGGACCTTCGGCAGGTATCGCTTGATCATCACGATGCGAAGGCGATTCCCGGCCGCGTGGCCGCCGCGCCCGACCAGCTGACTGACCTGGCGAGCGAAACTCGGCGCCAGTTCGAGCTGCCTCAGCTTGGCGCTGAAGCTCCCCGCGTGTTCGCGATAGTTGATGACCGGCGCCAAGTAGACGGCGAACGGTCCGTGCCGCGCCAGGCGGAGATTCAGGAACCAGTCATCGATGCCGAAGAGATTGCTGGCGTAGCCGCCGGCCTTCCAGAAGGTGGTGGCGCGGATCAGCGTCGCGCCGCCCTGGTATTCCGAGCCGTCGAGCAGCAGGTCGAAGTGATCATCGTTCGGCGCGGGATTGGGAAACCAGACCGGTTCGCCGGGTCGCGAGACCATCCGGGTCGCGCCGGCCGCGGCGACCACGTCGGGACGCGCGTCGAGACGGTCGCCCAGTTGTTCGAGTGCGTCGGGCAGGAGGACGTCGTCGTCGTCGAAGAACAGGAAATACTCGGACGTCGCATGCCGTGCGCCCAAGTCGCGCGCCGCGGGGGCGCCGCCGTTCGGCTTGACGAGGATGCGAAGTCGCCCCTGGTGCGGCAGGTCCGCCACGAACGGTGTCGGATCAATCGGCGCGCCGTCACTCACCACGATGATCTCGGTCGCCGGCCGCGTTTGCGCAAGCACACTCTCGACCGCCTCGCGAAGCAGCGCGCCGTGGTCATACGTCGGGATGATGACGGCGATCGAGCCCGGCATGCTTGCCATGTCAGCAATGACTCCGCGAATCGAGTAGCTGCGAACTCACTCTATGCGTATCGAATCGATCGGGGAATGCCGAAAGGTACGAACGGCGCCGCGTGAATGCGAATCACGACGGGGCGGCGCGCAAGGCGTCGTCGTCATCCACAAATGCATCAATGTCTCCCCCGACGAAGGTGATGCGAACGTGATGAGCAATGCGCGGCGCCAGGATGCCCGCTCCATCGCGCTGATCGCGTCGACCCCCGGTGGAAGTTCGGGAGTGATCAGGCAGATCTTCACCGGTGCAGCCCTTTTCTGGCGCATGGCCCGACGAACGGATTCTCAACAAGACTGCTGCTTTCCTGTATGTTGGGGCTATGCGGGACAGATTCGCGGCTGGCATTTCGGGCTAGCTTGCGCGTGCGGCAAGTCCTTCATGATTCGTCGTGTCGAAGATGTCGCGTGGATTCACCGCCCGCGACCCCGCATCCCGGACCTGCGATTGATGGAGGGTCGATGTCGTTGCGCGAACGGACCGCTCGGGCGCTCGCGTGGCGCGCCCGTGAAGTGACCGAACGCCTGCCGGAGCAGTGGCGCTTCGCGCTGGAAAGCTGGCTGCCGCACAATTGGGTCTATGGATCGAGTTACTTCGCGGCGGTCGACTCGGACGCGGTCACCTCGGCCGGTCCTATGGCCGATGGCATCGCCCGCCTCTGCTCGCCGCAACGATGCGTTGATGTGGGGTGCGGTACAGGGGCCTTCCTGGCCGCGCTTCGCGACCGTCACCAGGTCGAGGTCCGCGGTTTCGAATACGGCGATGTCGCGCGGCAGTACTGTCGCTCGCGCGCTCTCGAGGTCCTCCCCCTCGATCTTTCCGATGCACCGCTCGCCATTCCGCCGGAGTCGGTCGATCTGGTCACCTCGTTCGAGGTCGCCGAGCATCTGCCAGCGCGCCTCGCCGATCGATTCGTCGAGACGCTGACGTCGGCACGCAAGACGGTCGTGATGTCGGCCGCCGTGCCGGGGCAGGGTGGCACCGGGCACGTAAACGAGCAGCCGCGCGAATACTGGATCGAACGAATGCAGCAGCACCGGTTCCGGTACGATTCCGAGGCGTCGCGACAATTGTCGGAGTGGTGGCGTGCCGATGGCGCGACCTGGTGGTACTGGCAGAATGTTGCGGTCTACCGGCCGCGAGAGGCCGGCGCGTAGTCAGGATTCGCTGAGCGACCGGCGCAACCACTTCGGACGCCAGAGTGCCAGCGCATCGATCACGGCACGGCGGCCTTGCCTGCCGGTCACCGAGACCGACATTCCGTCGATGATCCGCACGCCGTGCCCAGCGGCGTCGCCCCACCGGCGTTCCCGGATGAGCGCGCGCCAGTGTTCGATCGCCGGATGGATATATGGTTCGATCAGCGACGTGACGACGCTGTCTTCGATGTCGCTCGCGGCCAGTTCCGGAAAGGTCTTCCGGAACACCTTCCGGAACGCGCGGAGCTGCAGGAACTGGTGGCCCCTCGCCGTTTCATTGTCCGGATGCCAGCGGTAGCGCAGCACGATCTGCTCGGTTCCGGCAATGCGGCCCACGCGCGCCAGTTTCATCCACAGCAGATAGTCGGTCGCGTTGCGCGACTCGAGGTCCCAGCCCCCGGCTGCCGCAATTGCCCACCGCCGGATCAGCACGCATCCCGGGGTGGCAATCTGGTTGCCGCGCCAGAGATCCGCGCTGCCGATCTCTCCCGGCGGACGGTTCACGTGGCCCGACGGCACGCCATCGACGCCGATAGTTTCCGCTGCGCCAACGGCGGCGATCAGCTCCGGCTCCCGGTCGTACATCGCATGGAGCGTCGCCAGGGCGTCGGGATGAAGGGTGTCGTCGTCGTCGAGGAAGAGGACGAATTCGCCCCGTGACAGCTCGAACCCGGCCTGGCGTGCGCCGGCCTGACCCGCGTGCGGAATCGAATGGATCTGAAGGTTGATCCCGGGTGGAATCGATTGGGGGGAGAAATCGGCGGGGAGGGTGGCGCCATCATCGATGACGATGATTTCAAACGGCGGCAGTGATTGATTCGCTGCGGATTCGATCGCCGCTCGCAGATACGCCGGGCGGCGGTACGCCGGGATGATCACGCTGATTGCGCTGATTCTGACATCGGAACCGATCGCGGGTCCCGCCGTCACGCGGTCACACCGATTCGGCCAGACTGCTGGATGGTCGCAATGACATCTGTACGGCGCCGCGGAACGGCGTGGCGTCAACCACCTCGAAGAATGCCGCCGGCCCGTGCGTCGTCACACCGGCCTGTTCATTCCAGATGTTGACGCCGAAACGGTACTGCCCCGCCGGAAGATTCGCCTGCATTTCGAGCGGCACGACAAATGGTCCCGACCCCGATCGAACCTCGGGAGGAATCGGGACGCCCGCGGAATAGAGCTGCTGGCTCGCAGCACTTCCCGTCACTTCGATGAAGATGCTCAGCCACTCGGGAATCGGCCCTTCCGATTCACCGCGAACGACAAACGGCACGAGATTCCCCGACGGCACCAGCTCGCGGCTGGGCCGTTCGAGACCGGTGAGGCGCACGCCGGCGACGGCGGGGGATGACAGCACTGCTTCGAGGTCGCCACCATGGAGGTAGCGCTGCACCACCTCGTTGGCGCGTCCTCGCGCCGCCACGCCCCCCTTCGACAGCAGGATGCATTCGGTGCACAGCTCGACAATCCGGTCGAGCTGGTGCGACACGATCACGACCGGGATGTCGCTCTTCACCACGCGGCGAATCCGGTCGAACGCCTGCTGCTGGAACGATGCATCGCCGACGGAGAGCACTTCGTCGACGATCAGCACATCGGGCTCGAGGTGCACGGCGATCGAGAAGCCAAGCCGGGCGTTCATCCCGCTGGAGTACCGCTTGACCGGCGTGTCGATGAACGGCGCCACCCCAGAGAAATCGACGATCTCGTCGAACCGGCGGCGAATCAGGTCCTGCGGCATGCCCATGATCGCGCCCTGCAGGAAGACATTCTCCCGGCCGGTCAGGTCGGGATGAAATCCGGCGGAGACCTCGATCAGCGCGCCGACCCGTCCATGCACCTCGGCGATCCCGCGGGTTGGCTGGAGGATCCCGGTGAGAAGCTTGAGCGCAGTCGATTTGCCCGCGCCGTTGCCGCCGATGATGCCCAGCGACTGTCCCGGTTTGACGTCGAACGACACGTCCTGGATTGCCCAGAAATCGTCGGCGCGGAGCGGCGCCGTCGGATCGACATGCTTGCCGAGAATCGCGGGAATGAGATCGCGGAGCGAGTCGTACGCCGGACCGCGGTGGAAGCGCTTCCAGACTCCGTCGAACCGGATTCGCCCCTGGCCCATCAGTAGAACTCCGCGAACTGCGTCGACGAACGGCGGAAGATCAACACGCTCCACGGCAGCAGCACGGCGATGAAGAGCACCGAATAGAGGAGATAGTACGGGCTCCACAACGGGAGACCGCCATCGTGCGCCGGCAGCGTGCTGAGCAGGCTCGCGCCGTTGACGGTGACGACCTCATACCCCTCGAGAATCGGCGAGAGCGGGTTGCAGAGGAGGAGCAGCCGCGCCTTCGGGCCGAACGACGCCAGCGTGAAGAGCACCGGGGTGAACAGCATGCCGAACGTCAGGATCACCTGCAGGATGTATTTCACGTCACGGAAGAAGAGATTGGCGCAGGCGAAGAGAAAGCCGAGCCCGAGGGTGAAGGCGATCATCAGCACGATCAGCACCGGAAGCCACAGGAGCGCCCACGACAGCGTGAAATGCAGCAACGGCGACAGGAGCAGCAGCACCCCGGCGCCGACCGAGGCATCGACCACCTGGGTGATGATCGCGGCGACCGGAAGGATCTCGCGCGGGAAGTAGATCTTGGTGACGAGCTGCACGTTGTTGAGCACGCTGGTCGTGGCGAAATTCATCCCGCCGGCAAAAAACGCCCACGCCCATCCCTTGATCGCGATCCCGCCGAGGGACGGCGCCGTGCCGGGGTCGGCATGCTTGAACGCCGCGATGCGGATGACGAGGCCGGCGCCGATCAGCAGGATCGGCATCAGGATCGCCCATGCCACGCCGAAAACCGCCTGCTTGTACCGCAGGCGCAGGTCGCGGAGGGTCAGCTGCGTGACGAGTTCGCGCGATCGCAGCAGGTCGCGCCATACGGCGCCGAGGGTGAAGCGGCGATCGGAAACGGCGATGTCGGGCGCGGACATGGAGGTCATCGACAAGCCAAGATCGTGCCACGCCCTACTGGCTGACAACCCCCGTCATCTGCACCACCTCGAAGTCGCCGACATGGACCTGCTTCAGCGTGTTGTTGATGTCGTCGTTCCACCGGCTGTCGGCGGTGCCGCTCAAGTAGAAATTGCTCCCGTTGTCGGCCACCAGCATCCCGTACTTCTTGAGCGCCCGGAGGATCACCTGCATCGGCGCGGGAAACCCTGCGATGTTGTACGACGCCTTGAGGCGGACCCGCATCCCCATCGGCGGGTAGAGCGGGTTCGAGGAATTCGACGCGCAATGACTCGCCGGTGCGATCCAGGCGCAGCGGGTGCGGACCACGGTGAAGCGCAGTGCGTGATTGATCGCGCCGTGGAGGTAGACCTCGTCGTACCGGACCAGCCCCGGCAGGATCGGCAGCCCCGCCGCATCCGCCGATGTCCATCCCGCCGGACGCACCGTGCCATTGGTGAGGTCGAAGATTGCGCCGGATCCGGCGTGCCAGCCGCTGCCGGCCGCGGTAAGCGCGAACAGCTCATACAGCTTCCACTCGCCCTGGGTGATCATCAACAGGTGATTGTCGCCATTCCCCGGTTCGATCGGCGGAGTGGGCGGAATCGGATACGGCCCCGCATCGCTCTCGCTGGCGTAGTCGAACGGCACTGCGACACGCGGCTGCGCATCCGGCACGACGACATACGGAATGCCGAACGGTGATCCGCCGAGATTGCCGCCGAAATCCGGGTGCAGCGAAACACCGGTGCCGATCAGGCCAAGAATGGCGCTCGAATTGGGATCGACCTGCGCCGTGTCCACCGGCTGGTTCCACAGGTTCGATGCCGGGAAGATCAGCCGGCCGTGGAGATCGGCGTTCAATCCCAGATCGGGCGCGTCTGGCGACGGCGGCGGTGGTGGCGGTGGAGTCACTGGCGGTGGTGGCGGCGGCGTCACGGGCGGCGGCGGTGGCGGCGTCACGGGCGGCGGCGGTGGCGGCACCGGAGCAGTGATGCTGTCGGGGACCGTCGGTATGGTACGACTGTCCGGGGTGACCGCAGAGGTGCAGGCCACCACAAGCCATATCAGAATTCCGAGCATGCCGGAAGAATAACGTCGTGTCATTCTGGAGTTGTTCCTTGCTGCCAAACGCGCTCAGGATGTCAGGAGCGCCGCCCAGTTTCTCTTCCCCTTGCGCAGGAGAATGGCGCCGCCTGGGAGCAGATCGCCCGATGTGAGAACGCGCGCATCATCTGCAACAATGCCATTGACCGAAAAGCCGCCGGCGCCCAATCCGCGTCGTGCTTCGCTCTTCGACGCCGCGAGACCGGCTTTCTGCAAAGCATCGGCCAGTGCCATCCCTCCGTCGAGGGCGCCTCCCTCGAGTCGCTGGCTCGGCACCTCTCCAACCACCATCGCGACGGTATCGGCGTCGGCGTCCTTGAGATCCGCCGATCCGAAGAGTATTCGCGCGGCCGCGGTGGCGCGGCGCACGGCGTCGGTACCGTGAATCCTCGTCGTGATGTCGTCGGCGAGAAGGCGCTGCGCCTTCCGCGATCCCGGATCTCCGTGATGCGCCATGACCGCGGCGGAGATCTCGTCGACCGGCAGGAAGGTCATGAACAACAGCAGCCGCTCGACGTCGGCGTCATCAACCTGCAGCCAGTACTGATGGAATGCGTACGGCGAGGTACGCCGGGGATCGAGCCAGATATTCCCCGATTCGGTCTTGCCGAATTTCGCGCCCGATGCCGTGGTCAGGAGCGGCATCACGAGGCCGTGAACCTTGCGCCGGTCGCGGCGCGCCGCCAGTTCGATCCCGGCGGTGATATTTCCCCACTGATCGCTCCCGCCCAACTGCAGCTCGCATCCCGCCGAACCGGCGAGATGGGCGAAGTCGTACGCCTGGATCAGCATGTAGGAGAATTCGGTGAACGAGATGCCGGTATCCATCCTCGTCTGCACCGATTCCTTCTGCAGCATGTAATTGATGGTGAAATGCTTCCCGGTGTCGCGCAGGAAATCGAGCAGGCGGAGCGGCGCCAGCCAGTCAGCGTTGTTGTGCATCTCCGCGCCGGCGGTCCCCGGCGCGAAGTCGAGGAAATGCGAGAGCTGCTGCTGGATCGCCGCCGCGTTGGCCCGGATCACATCGTCGGGAAGCATCTGCCGCTCCGACTTCTTCCCCGACGGGTCGCCGATCAGACCGGTCCCGCCGCCGACCACCACCAGCGGTTTGCCGCCGAGCCGCTGGAGCCACGCCAGCCCCATCACCGGAATGAGCGAGCCGACATGGAGCGAATCAGCGGTCGGATCGAAGCCGGCGTAGCCGGTAATCGGCCCCTGCATCAGGCGGCCGGCGAGATCGGGCGTCGCGTCGTGGACCATGCCGCGCGCGCGAAGCGTGTCGAGGAGATTCGGCGGAGGATTCACGGGCGAGGTGCGCGTTGGTTGGCAATGGGCGAGCGGCCGAGCCACATGTCGCGCGCTTCATCGGCCCGTCCGCGCTCCTTCCAGACGGAATACCGCAATCGCACCTGGTCGGCGAGTCCCGCCGAGCCGCGCCGATTGTCCATCCAGTGCGAGAGGAATCGCCGTTCGTACTGGAGCACCGTTCGGAGCGAAACCTGTTGGTGGCCTTCGTGCAGCATCTCATGCCGCATCTGCGTCCGCCCCGAGCCGCGGGCATGGCGCTCGAGAAAACTCCATGTCGCTCGCGACACCGGAATCCGATGTTGGAGGGAGGCGTCGGGAACCCAGCGCCCCGGCCCGCAACGCTGGGCGATCCGGGTCAGGAACTCGACCTCATCGCCGACGATTCCGCCGCGGCCAACGTAGCACAACCGCTGATCGAATCGTTCGGCGCCGATGCATGCCCTGCGAATGCAGCAGTTGGCGCCCCAGGGACCGGCTGTGGGCTCGAGGAACTGCGGGCTCTCTCCAAGGTTGAGTGCGCTGTAGGCGCCTGGCTTCGCCTCGAGAATCGCGCGTGCCAGCGGCGTCGCTTCACCCTCAAATACCGGCACGATCGGTCCGCCCATGAACGGAGCATCCGGAAATTCGCCGGCGGTGCGATGGTATGCAGCCAGGAGCCCGGGACCGACGCTCACGTCGTCGTCAAGAAAGAGGATATAGCTGCCGATGGCTTCTTCGATGGCGCGATTGCGCGCGCTGGAAAGGCCCAGCGTGCTTTCGCTTACCACGCGGAGCGGGAGGCCGCGGTCACGCCACTGTGCCGCCACGGCCGGTGTCTCGTCGGTCGAGGCGTTGTCGACGAGAAGGATTTCATAGGTAATCCCCGGTGCCGACAGGTGGGACAGCGTTCCCAGCGTGACGTCGAGGGCCGCCGCCCGATCGTGCGTGCAGATCGCGACCGTAAAGTCCACTAGCCATCCCGAGGTGAGCCGATTGCAGCGTGGCAGTGCTGAAACTTCAGGGAGCAACGTCTCACGTGCAAGGCGACCAATCTCCGGATAGCTTCCGTCATATGGCAGGCCCCTCCTCTCCGCGGTTTGCCCGAACCCGGGCGTACTGGCGCGACCCGCACAATCGACGGCGCGTTGGGATCGGCATCCTGGCATGCATCGCGTTTTTCGCGATGGCGCTGGTGGGGCTCTGGACCCGTGCCTGCGCCAACGATCAATGCTCGATCGCCGGCCTCACCGGCTACGATCCCGCGCAGGCGTCGAAGGTCTACGCGGCCGATGGCCGCCAGATCGCCGATTTCGGGCTCTTCAAGCGGACGGTCGTTCCGCTCAAGGAGATGTCGCCCGCGGTGCCGGCGGCGTTCCTCGCCGTCGAGGACAAGCGCTTCTACCAGCACCACGGCGTCGACTGGGTCCGCTTCTTCGGCGCGCTCAAGCACATGGTCTTCCGTGCGTCGTTGCGGCAGGGCTTCTCGACCATCACCATGCAGCTCGCCGGCAACCTCCTCCCCGAGGAGATCAACCGGCAGAAGACCGGCGTCCGCGGCATCCCGCGCAAGATTCGCGAAATCCGCGTCGCCGGCGAGATCGAGAAGAAGTACACCAAGAGCCAGATCCTCGAGATGTATCTCAACCAGATCAATCTCGGGAACGGCGCGTACGGCGTGGAGGCCGCCGCATCCCGGTACTTCGGGAAATCGGCCCGCAATCTCAACGTCGCCGAGGCGGCGACGCTCGCGGCACTCCCCAAGGCGCCCGACACCTACAATCCGCGAAAACACCCGCGCAACGCCGTCTTTCGCCGCAACCTGGTGATCGACCTGATGGCAGAGGCCGGCAACCTGACCGGGCAGGAAGCGGAGGCGTGGAAGAACTATCCGCTCACCCTCTCGTCGCGAAGTGATTATCAGAGCGTCGCCGAATATTTCGTGGAGTACGTGCGCCAGATCATGCAGGCAAAGTTCGGCGGCGATCTCTACAAGGACGGCTTCCGCATCTACACCACGCTCGATCTCGACGCCCAGCAGGCCGCGGTCGATGCGCTGGAGTCGCAGCTCGAGAAGATCGAATCGAACGGCATCACCGGTGTCGGCAAGTTCCGGCACCAGACCTACCGCCAGTATATCGACCGGAAATCCGAAGACGACGCCGATCACGATTCGACGCGCTACCTGCAGGGCGGCGCGCTCGTCCTCGAAGCCAAGACCGGCCACATCCTCGCCATGGTCGGCGGACGCGACTTCGCCGATTCGAAATTCAACCGGATGACCCAGGCATTCCGGCAGCCGGGCTCGAGCTTCAAGCCGGTCGTCTACAGCGCTGCCGTGCAGTCGGGCGTGTCGCTCAGCGATTCGGAGCCCGACGCGCCGATCACCGTCAGCATGCCGTTCGGACAACCGCCATGGGAGCCGAAGAACTACGAGGGAACGTTCAGCGATTCGATGATGACGATTCGCCACGGACTGGAAGAGTCGAAGAACAGCATCGCCGTACGCGTCGGATTGAAGGTCGGCGTCGAGGGGGTGATCGCCGAGGCACGCAAGTTCGGGATCACCGCACCGATCGACCCCGCACCGTCGATCTTCATCGGCACGCCGTCGGTCCGGCCGATCGAAATGATTGCCGCCTACACGACCTTCGCCAACCTCGGCACCCGCACCGTTCCCAACGCGATCCTTCGCGTCGAGGACAAGAACGGGAAGATCATCTGGCAACCGGAGACGCAGAGCTTTCCGGTGCTCAATCCCGCCGACGCGTACGCGATGAACCAGGCGCTCGTCGGCGTGATCCGCAACGGCACGGCGAACGGCGCGGTCTACCGAGCCGGGTTCACCCTCCCCGCGGGCGGCAAGACCGGCACCACCAGCGACTATCACGACGTCTGGTTCATCGGCTTCACCCACGATCTTGTTGCCGGCGTCTGGATGGGATTCGACGCGCCGCAACCGATCATGGGAAATGCGCAGGGCGGCAAGCTCGCCGCGCCGGCGTGGACGCAGATGATGCTCGACATCTATCAGCGCCGGAAGGAACCGAGTGACTGGGCGCCGCTCGCCGACGCCGGCGATTCGCTCGTCGCCGTCGAGATCGACAAGTCGAACGGGCTGCGCGCCACACCGTTCTGTCCCGCCAACCTGCGCGTGGTGCGATACTACGCACGCGGCACCGAACCGAAGGAGTTCTGCCCCATCCACTCGCCGTTCCGGCCAGGTGGAGGCGGCAACTGATCTTGCGGCTGGCGGCGCCGTGGATTCTCCCGGTTGACGCCGAACCGATCGCGAACGGAGCCGTACTGATCGACGAACGCGGCCGGATCGCGGCGATCGGTCCCGATCACGCCGTGCCGCGACCACCCGACGCCCTCAGCGAAGATCAGGACGGCGTCGCCCTCATCCCGGGCCTGGTCAACACCCACACACACCTCGAGCTCACCGGCTTCGCAGGAATGGCCGAGGAGACCGATTTCTGGCTCTGGATCAAGAAGATCATCGCCCTCAAGGCGACGCGCACCGAGGAAGACTTCTTCCACGCGGCCGAGCAGGGGATCCGCGCCTGCTGGACCGCCGGCGTGACGACGATCTGCGACATGGGAAACACCGGGTCGGTGATCGAGGCGCTGCATGCGCTCGGCGCGAGCGGCGTCGCGCACCACGAAGCGTTCGACATGCACGTCGACGAGACCGCGACCGTGATGCGACGCTTCTCGCACGATCTCGATCGTCTCGCACGACACTCCACCGGCCGCGTGATCCTCGGGGTGTCGCCGCACGCGCCCTACACAGTGAGCGGGCCGCTCTACGCGGCGGTCAGCGACCTTGCCCGGAGCCACGGTGTTCCGATCGGCGTGCACGTCGCCGAACCGGCCGACGAGAGCGCGCTGCTGCACGACTTCACCGGAATATTCGCAGACGCACTTCGCGCGCGCGGGGTAACGCGGCTGAGCGACAGTCCGGTCTCGCCGATCGGGTGGCTCGAAGCGAACGGCGTGCTCGGCCCGCGCACACTCTGCGCCCACGCGATCCATACCGACGAGGCAGACACCAGGATCATGGTCGCGCGAGGTGTCGCCATCGCGCACTGCCCGCGGAGTAATCGGCGCCACCACCATGCCGACGCGCCGGTGGCGCGGTACGCAGATCGGGGACTCCGGATCGGGATCGGAACCGACTCCGAGGTGAGCGTCGCCCCGCTCGATCTCCTCGCCGAGGGGCGCCAGGCGCAAATCCTCGCCGGGTGGTCGGCCGAGGATACCCTCCGCGCCCTGACGCTGGGCGGCGCCGAGGCGCTCGGCCTCCAGCGCGAGTGCGGGTCGCTGACGGTGGGGAAATGGGCCGACATCGCAGCAGTCACCGTCACCGGCCAGCAACCGCCGGTCCCGGCGGTCCTCGCCTCCGCTCCCACTGACGTCGTCGCGACCTGGCTCGGGGGCCGGCGGGTCCGCTGATCGGCCGCATTCCGCCGCCAGTCCCTTGATACGCCATGCCTCTCGGGGTTATCCATAGGAACCCCCGACCGGAGCCAGACGGGTGCGTTGTTTAGCTCTCAATGCCTCTTTCGAACCGCTGACGATGGTGCCCACGCGCCGGGCACTGCGGCTGGTCATCGAGGGGAAGGCCGAGATCGTGGAGGCCGATGGCGAAGAGCCGATACGGAGTGTTCGAATGCAACTCCCTCGGCCCGCAATCATCCGCCTCGTCCGCTTCGTGCATGTTCCCCGCCGCTTCCGTCGCCAGGTCACCAACACCTTCCTCTTTGCCCGCGACTCCTACACCTGCCAGTACTGCGGCCGGGTGCAGCACCAGCTCAAGCTGCGCGAGTGCCTCACGCGCGATCATGTGATTCCGCAGTCACGCGGCGGGAGCAACGAGTGGACCAACGTCGTGACCGCGTGTTCGTCGTGCAATACCCGCAAGGGGAGCCGGCTGCCGGATGAAATCGGCATGCACCCCGTCCGGCCGCCGATGGAACCGCATTTTGTCCATCTATCGTGGGCGATCCGCCGACTCTCGGCGCCGCAGCTCAAATACATCCGCATCTTCTACGGCGATCACGCACTGGCCGCGATCCGCTCGTCCTGAGCTGGTCAGTGGTCGGGGACGGTGAATGTCACCGTCGTTGCGCGAGAGAGATCCACCTTCGGTCCCGTTCCCAGAATTGCCCGCTGGATGAACCCCGTGATCCCGCCGGGATCGCCGGCACGTTGTTGATCGACCGCGGTGAGCGTGGCGTCGATCGTGTAATACCAGCTTCCCGCAGCGAGCGTCGCCGGCGTCGGAATGCTGACGTCGCTTCCCACCAGATCCCTGAGCGAATCGAGTGACGCGAACGACCGGCTGATGCCGGTACGCACCCGTTCGGCGTACTTGTAGACATCGGTGATCGGGACCTTCTGCATCACCACATCCCACTCGACCGGGGAGCGGGGCTGGTCGCGGAAGAAGCTCTGCCGCCACAGCTGCACCCGCCAATGGAGCTGGATCGTGTACGCCTTGTCGAGGGCGCCGAGCCAGGTCGGATCGGTGAAAAGGTCGTCGACGTGAATCAGCAGGCTGGGGGCGTTCGGCGATCGAAGATCGAGATGAGCGGAAATGCGCGCATGCGCCTGCGCCGACGCCGTGAAGACGGCGCCGCACACCAGCGCGGCAACGAGATACAGCGCGCGCCGCATCCGGCCTAGCGGTGCGAGGAGAAGAGCAGGACCACCCGGACCGGCAGGGCGTCGGCCAGCGAGCGGGCAACGAGCAGCGTCGCCCATTTCGTCGCAATGCCGATTCCCACGTCCGATTTCCATTCCCGGATCGCCTGAATCCGGTTGGACGGCACGCGACCGGTGCTGTCTCCCGCGAGCCACGCACTTCCCGCATCGGTGAAGAGCACCAGCTCCGGATGCCGGATGCCGAGTTCGTAGCCGCCCACACGGGTGCGCAGGTCGATCGGCAGCGTGCGCCGGTATTCGAGCTGGATCGCGACATCACGATCGCACAGCGCCGGCGTCGCGGGGTCGGGCTTGCGGCGCCGGTCGCAGTTCACCGCCCGGAAGTCGTACCCCGGGAGCGGCTCGATCCCGCCCACGGCGAGGCGATCCTGGATGGTGAGCGGGTCGCCGCCAAGATGCCCGCCGCCAAGCATCCGGATGTTGAGCCGCTGGTCCGGCGTCAGCCGCAGCGACCCGTGGAGATCGAAATCACCGTCGGTCTCGCCATAATCGGAGATCGGCATCGCATCGCGGATCGACGTCGGCAGCGACACAGGCGTCAGGTCGTTGCTCGTCACGCGCCGAAGGGTGACGGCTGCGCGCCAGGTGAAGACCGGGTGGTTCATCTCGTTTTCGGCGTCCCAGTCCAGCGTCACCGACGCGATATGGTACTTGCCATCGTCGATCAGCGGATTTGGTCGCCACGTCTCGTCGGCACGCAGCAGCGAGAGCGCGTTGACGGCGAGCGCCGTCGTCTGCCGCGCGACCTCGTATCGCGCGCCGACGGTGAGTTCCGGATTCGGATGGAGATTGGCGAAGAGGCTTCCGCCGCGACGGACATACCAGTCAGCGTAGTCGCGGCGCAGGACCAGCGCGCTGATCCCCGATTCGAGCGGCGACGCCGGCTGGTCCGCGGTACTTGCGACCGTCTGGCCCCCTTCGACGCCCACCGTGAACGGCAGCGGACCGGGATGCATCCAGCTCCCTCGGGCATGCCACCCGACCGTGGGTCGCGACGCACTCGGGTCGCGCGCGGTGCGGATCACGGCATACGCCTGTACCCGCGCCGTGTCGTCCCCACCGGCATTCCACCGCGCGTTGCCGCCCATCTGCAGCGGCAGTGCCTCGACACGATTGTACTGGCCGAATCCGAGATACGGCGAGAGCAGCACGCCGTTGACGTTCGCGGTCAGGTCGTTGGCGAGTTGCATGACCGGATGCGATGCCGGCCGCACCACGAGGGTGCCGTCGGAATAGCGATCGAGCGACACGGGATCGCTGCAGGTGAACGAACGCCCGTCGATCCTGCCGCCCGGATCGACCGTCAGCTGACCGCCAAGGACCGTCACGTCACCCGAGACCCTGCCGGTCGCCGTCAACCGGACATCGCCGTTGAAGACGATCAGCGACCCGCGAATCGCGCCATCCACGCGCAGCGATCCGGCGAAGACGCCGTAGCTCCCCTGGATCGTGTCGGCCGGCTGGATCACCGACGTGCCGCCGAAAACGTGGACCGCGGCGTGGCCGTTGAAAGCAAGCAGCGCCGCGGTGAGGGTCGAGTCGGTGTAGCACCGATGAGCCGTTGAATCGCCGGGAGGTCCGCCGATGTCGAGCGTCCTCGGATTCTGCGCCTGGGCGTGTCCCGGCGCGAATAGAGCCGCCGCGCCGCTCCAGACCAGGGCGGCCATCGCCGTACGCCAGAGTTGTCGGATCATTCGTTCCCTCCCCGGATGCCGAGCCGGCGCATCCGCCGGTACAGGTTCCCGCGATCGGTTTTCAGCAGGCGGGCGGCTTCGGCGATGTTGCCGTTCGCCGTCGCCATCGCTCCGCTGATCAATGCACGTTCGGTATCATCGAGTCGTTCGCTCAATCCCCGTCCGTTGTCCACGAATCGCGACTCCGCATCGGCGGCCGCGACCAGTGCGGCGGGGTGCGAGCCGGTGCGCGCGAGGACGCGTGGAACCAGGTCGCCTGTCACCTCGTCGCCGCCGATGATCGCGAGCCGCTCGACGATATTGGCGAGCTCGCGCACATTCCCCGGCCAGCTGTGCGTCGCGAGCGCGGCGAGCGCCTCGGGCGTGAACCGCGGCGGATGCCGTGGCCGCAGCCGTGCCGCCAGATGTTCCACCAGGTCGGGAATGTCCATCAACCGGTCGCGAAGCGGCGGGACTTCGATCGGAAAGACGTTCAGCCGGAAATAGAGATCTTCGCGAAAGAGGCCGTTGGCGACGGACACCTCCAGCCTGCGATTGGTGGCGGCGAGCGTCCGGATATTGACCCGCTGGCTCCGCTCCGCTCCGATCCGCTGGATCTCCCCGCTCTCCAGCACCCGCAGCAGTTTCGCCTGCGCCTCGAGTTGCAGGTCGCCGATCTCGTCGAGGAAGAG
The DNA here is from genome assembly GCA_036500345.1 of Gemmatimonadales bacterium. Lineage (NCBI taxonomy): Bacteria > Pseudomonadati > Gemmatimonadota > Gemmatimonadia > Gemmatimonadales > Gemmatimonadales bacterium. Next base: position 125,713 of record DASYCE010000002.1, read on the forward strand.
CGTCCCGCCGTCGGCCAGTTCGAACCGGCCGATCCGGCGGTCAGTGGCACCGGTGAAGGCACCACGCTCGTGGCCGAACATTTCGCTCTCGACCAGGTCGCGAGGAATCGCGGCGCAATTCACCGAGACGAACGGACCCCGGGCGCGTGGCGAGTAGCGGTGAATCGCGTTGGCCACCAGCTCCTTGCCGCTCCCCGATTCGCCAAGGATCAGGACCCGGGCGTCGGTCGGTGCCACCTGGGCGATCTGTTGCCGCACATGCTCGATCGCCGGTGACGTACCGACCAGCGTCGGCTGCGGGCCGAGCGCCTGGCGCAACGCGCGATTCTCCGCTTGCGTGCGGACCAGGGTCTCGGCCGAGCGCACTGCGACGAGCAGCGATTCCGGCGCGAGCGGTTTCTCGAGGAACTGGAACGCGCCCATCTGCACGGCGCGAACTGCGTCGGAGAGTTGCGCCTTGCCGCTCATCATGATGACCGGGATGTCGCGATCGCCGGTACGGATTTTCTCGAGTGTTGCCAGGCCGTCGGGACCCGGCGGCATCATCAGGTCGAGGAGGATGATGTCGGGATGCACGTCGGGAATCGCCAGCAATCCGGCGTTGCCGTTGGCCGCTTCGGCGACGTCGAATCCCTCCGACTTGAGCAGCGCGCCGACCATCCGGCGGATGTTGGCTTCGTCGTCGACGATCAGGATGGTGGTCGTCATGCGGGGAAATTCATGAGGAAGGTCGCCCCGCCGCCCGGAGTGTCCGTCACCGCGATCGTCCCGTGGTGCTGTTCGATCGTCTGCCGTACGATCGCGAGGCCGAGGCCGGTACCGTCACCCTTTTCGGTGTAGTACGGCTCGAAGATCCGCTCGCGCGTTGCCTCCGGGACGCCGGGCCCGTCATCGCTCAACGCCACGCGAAGCCTTCCGTTCTGACGGTCGATCGCCACAGCGATCGTTCCATGCCCATCGCATGCCTCGACCGCATTGCGCAAGACATTGCTGAACGCGCGACGCAACGGGTCATAGTATCCCTCGATCGTCGCGTTGTCATCGAGGCAGTGCATCGCCCGGGCCATCCCCTCCGGCACGGTGTTTCGCAACAGATCCTCGAGCAGTTCGCGCAGGTCGACCGGTGCAGCCACTCCCTCCGGCAGCCGGCCGAGTTCGGCAAATTCGCGCGCCATCCCCTCGAGGCGCGCTGACTCCGCCGCGATCACTTCGAGTTCGTCGTGCATGTCGGTCGGCGCGCGCTTCGCCAGCTGGCGCACCGCAAGACGAATCGGCGTCAACGGATTCTTCATCTCGTGCGCGACCCGCCGTGCGACCTCGCCGAACGCGCGAAGCCGCTCGGCGTCGAGTTCCGAGGCACGGGCACGCTCCAGCCCCTGCTGCAGCTCATAGAGCGATCGCTGCAGCGTCACCAGCTCCGGCATCGTCCCCGGTTTCGTGGCATCGGGAACGGGCTCGCGGCGCTGGATGCGCCGGGTCCATTCCACGATCTCGTTGAGCGGCGAGGCATACTGCCGGGAAAGCATCGGCGCGGCGACGGCAATCAGAATGACCATCACCGTCGCGGCGACCACCACAAAGAGCGCCGCCGCCTGCGGCCACCGCGACTGCTGATCCTGGGTTCGGGTCACGCTGATCAGCAGGGTGTCGATCGCAGCCTGATGACGCTGCATCGCCTGACGAAGCGACGGCGAAATCGCGGGAGTGTTCCGCCCGATCTGCTGCATCAGGTCGACGTCGGTTGTCGCCACCGGCGCGATGACCTGACTCGCGTTGATCGCGGGTGGATTGCGGATAGCCCAGACCCCCGCCCCGGCAACCATCAAGAGGGGAAGTGCGCTGACGAAGAGGAGCGTCAGGAAGAGCCGCGAACGAAATGAGAGTCGGGACACCTGACCGTAAAGGTAGCTGTGTTATTCGGACACGACAGGCGGAATTGTGGCGACACCGCAGGCAATCCTAGTGGTGTTGCGTTGACGCAACAGCCGCGAAGTTGCTGGCCGAACCCCAGTGTCTCGGCAGGTCGACATTGGGCATGTCGCGATCGCAGATTCGTCTTCTACCAACAGATGGCACCGCTCCTGCACCATCGAACCCGTTCTCCATTCGATCGATCCGTACTGACTCGCGCAACCTGGACGGCTATGCCGATGCGTCTTTCCCAGCCGATTGGCCGCACGATCCTCCTCGCGGCGGCACTTGCAATCTTCGCGGCCACGACTCGCGCCGCGGCACAGAGCCTGACTGCCGGCTCGCTGACCGCGACGATTGTCGACCAGGGCCACGCGCCGCTGCGCGACGTGACTGTCACCCTCGAACGCAACGGATCGGCCTATCGCACGGTCGCCACCAATCGACTCGGTGTTGTGGCCTTTGCCGGTCTCACTCCCGGCTCCTATTCGGTCCTCGCCGAAGAACTCGGCTATCAACCAGTCCGGATGCGTGGCGTCTCCGTGGTGAGCAACGGTCGGTCATCGCTTACGATCACCCTGGTGAGAAGGCCGCCGCCGATCACCACCGTCGACGAGATCCCCTCGTCGGCAACGGTTGCGACCACGACTGCGGAACGCGCCATCAGTGGCGACGCCTTGCGCCTCTTTGCCCGGCGACATGACATCACCGGCACCGCCAGCGCATTCTCCGAAGCGGATGTCCCGCTCGACGGCCGCGACGGTCTCGTCCTGAGCGGCGACGGACTCCGCCCGGCCTATTCATCGCTCGTCGTCGACGGCATGCGTGAAGCGCTGCTTCGCCACCCCGGCATGCCCAGCGAACCTGCGTCGGCGCCACTCTTCGCGCGCGACGGCGTGACCCAGACGCTCTTCACCGGTTTTGCCGGCAGCGGCGAATGGCCCACGTCGCTCGGTGCGTTGATGGCGGCCGATACCCGCAGCGGCAACGGAAAAGTCACCGTGCAGCCGTGGGCGACATTCAGCAGCGCCAAGCTCGGCGGCCGCGGTGCCGACAATCCGGGCGATTCGAGCGCGACCTCGTTCCAGGCCGGAATCGCACTCGGTGGGTCGATCAAGCGCGATACGGCATCCTGGTTCATTCGTGGTGACTACCAGCAGATCGAATTGCCGACGGCGAATCCGTTCGCAGTGGGGTCGGCGGTGACCGACTCGGTCGCTGCTGTGCCGAAGACGGTAACCTTGCCGACCAATTCGCCGGCCCTCGATCTGGGCCGCTGGCTCTCGCCGACGGTGCGCAGCTGGAAGGGCGGCAGCGCGAGCGGCCGGCTCGACTGGCGGTTCGGATCCAACACGGCGCTGGCGTTGCGAGCGGGCGGGGCGTCATGGACCGAGGACAATCCTGATGTCGGACTCGAGCTTGCGAGCGCTGCAGGCGCGCATCTGAGTGCGCACGACGTCTCTGCAGCGGGGTCGCTCACCACCGGCAGCGACAACCTCACCAGCGAGACGCGTCTCGGCTTCCACACCAGCAAGCGTGATTGGACCGGCGCCGCCGTGCCGTACACCGGAATCGTTGCTGAGGGCGTCGCTGTCGGTGGTGCGGCAACGCTCCCCGGAACCTTCGAAGAAACCGGCATCGAACTCTCCGAAACCGCCACCTACCGTTCCGGCATCAACACGGTGAAGGGTGGCGGCGCGCTGCAGCACCGCACGGTGAACTACGATTGGCTTCCTGGGGGCGCCGGGCGCTTCTATTTCGGCGACGTCGCGACATTCGGCGCCGGGCAGGGCGCCTTCTACCAGGCGATCAATTCCGCGCCCGCGCCCGACCTCGGTGTGACCGACATTTCGCTCTTTGTCGAAGATGAACTGCAGGCCACGCCGGCGCTGCTGATCTCCGCCGGTTTCCGTCTGGATCACGAGACCCTCCCATCCGACGCCGTCAACGGCAACGCCGAGTGGGGACGCGTCTCCGGCTTTCCCAATAACGTGGTGCCGGCGGACAAGACCAGCCGCGACATCGGGCCGCGCGGCAGTTTCTCATGGGATGTCAGCGGCAGCGGGCGGACACTCGTTCGTGGCGACGCCGGGATCCTCTCCGGTCAATACGATCTCACCGCGCTGGCGGAAGCGGCGGAATTCGATGGAACCGTGAGTGTGCGGCGTGCGACCGGTACACTCGACTGGCCATCCGTTGGCGCCTCGGCCGGGAATGATGCCGGTGAAGCGTTGACCACCTTCGGTCCCGACGTCCGCAAGCCGCGATCATTCAAGGCCGACCTCGCGCTCGTCCAGCACCTCGCCGGGGCAGCGACGTTGACGTTCACCGGCGGTTATCGCCATGGCGATTACCTGCTGCAGCGCGAGGACCTCAATCGTGTTGCCGGCGTGGTAGCGACCGGCAGTGACGGTCGTCCGATCTACGGTGCGCTCCAGCAGTTCGGTGGATTGGTCACCCCGGACGTCGGATCCAATCGTCGCTTTCCGGAATTCGACATGGTCTACGGGCTCACCTCGACCGGCTACAACGACTACTACGAAGCGACGGCGACGCTCGACGACCGGCTCGCCGCGCACTTCAACGCATTGGTCTCCTACACCTACTCACGGACGACCGACAATCTCCCCGGCGAATTGAGCGCGGATCCCGCCGATCGCCTCTCGCCGTTCCCCGACGGCCTCAACGGAGCGCGCTGGGAAGACGGCCGGTCCGATTTCGACGTGCCGCATCGCATCGCGGCAACGCTGCGGTACACGTCGGCTGGGGCGTCGCCGATCACGGTGGCCGCACGCTACCGATATCGGTCCGGATTTCCGTTCACACCGGGGTTCCAGCCTGGCGTCGATGCCAACGGCGATGGATCGGGGAACAATGATCCGGCGTTCGTGGCGACGTCGATCGACGGCATGCAGGCGCTCACGGCGGCCAATGCGTGCCTCGGCTCGCAGGCCGGTGCCTTTGCGGAGCGCAACAGCTGTCGCGATCCCGGAGTTCACGCGGTCGATCTGCAGGCTTCGATCGCGATCCGTCACGGCTGGGCGATCACGATCGACGGATTCAACCTGATCGGGTCGACGACCGGACTGTACGATCACGCGGCCGTGCTCGTCGATCCGTCGCGCAGCATCACGACAGACGGGTCGGGACAAACCGTGCTCCCGCTCATCGCCAACCCCGACTTCGGAAAACTTCTCAGCCGCCGGGGAGAGCCGCGAGTCCTCCGGATCGGTATCCGGGTGGAGAACTGACCATGCGCCGACTCTCATCGATCTGCTGCTTCGCCGTCATCGCGGCCACCGCCTGCACCAATGCAGGCCAGAAGCTGACCTATCCCGCCCTTTCGGTGGGCCACCTCTCGGTCGCGGTCTATTTCGATCGCGACGACAGTCACTCGCTCACGTCGGCGGATACCTCCTTCACGGGCGCCACCGTCGATCTGCTGGCGCCGGGCGGCTCGGATACCCTCCGCCGCGCGACGACCGACGCCCAGGGAGTGGCGACATTCGATTCACTGCCGATCGGTTCCTACCGCGTCGTCATCGATCAGCACGCGCTGTCGGATTCTGTCGGCACGGTAGCCGGTGATACCGGTTCGATCCGGCTCGTAACCACTGCCGATTCGATCGTCGCCACCCGCATCATCCGTCTCGGCTACGCCGACCTCACCGTCGCGCAGGCCCGCGCGGCGGCACCCGGTCGCAAGGCGTTCGTCCGCGCTGCCGTGACCGTGCCGCTGCAGACGTTCCGCGATACCAGCACGTTCCTGGTCGACAGCACCGGATCGATTCGTGTCCTGCCGTCACGGATGCGCTCCGGCCTTGGCGGTGACAACATCGGCGATACCGTCCTCGTGCTCGCGCCAACCGGTGCCGCGCTCGGCCAACCGATCCTCGACAACGGGGTGATCACGCCGCTGTCCGCCGGCGCCGCACCTGCGCCGCAGACGGTCTCGGTCACCGATGCCCGGACGGCAAAGGGTGGTACGCTCGATGCCGCGCTGGTCAAGGTGACCGGCGCCATGATTCAGGATACCGTTGGGTCGTCGCCGGACTTCATCGTCCGCATCGCCGACCCGGCCGATTCCACCAGGACGGTCGATGTACTCATCGATGCGCAGCTCAACGCGCCGCACGTGTTTTTCCCGATCGGCGCGACGGTGACGATGGAAGGTGTCCTGGTGCCGATGGGGACGGGTACCTGGGTCATCAAGCCGCGCAACGCAGCCGACATCACCATCAACTGAATCAGTCCGCGCGTCACGAATTCGTGGCGCGCTTCGACCGCAAACGGGATACGGCGGTCGCGCCGATGATCAGCGCAGCTGGTGCAGCGAACAGCTCCACGCCGCCCGCTGCCACACCGGTGATCGCGGCAGCGAGCGCCACGATCACGGCCGACGCGAAGCCGGCGGCCGCCGTGAACCGCCAGCCGGCGGCGCCGCTCGTCCACCCGAGCCATCCCCACCACCAGCCGATCCAGAGGATGCTCCACCAGATCGCACGAGGATCGATCGTGTCGACGAAGGGATGGACGAACGCCCATCCGACGTCGAGCGTCGGAGTGATCGTCTCGGCGCGGGTCACCCCGGCGGGGAGGCCGATCCGGTTTAGTCGTACGCCGGCGCGCGACCAGGCAAAGTCAAACTGGACTGGCGTGCCCAGCGGAATGTCCATCATCCGGTCGAAGCGCCACGACGGAGCGTGAAATCCCCAGCGAGCGCCGCGAAGCGCAACTTCCAGCACCAGCGCCGAACTGATCTCGCTCACCGAGACGCGCGTCCGGTGATCGGCGTCGACAACACGAACGAGCGACGCCGATCGCGCCGGCAACGTGTCGCTGGTTCGCGCCGCTTCAATCGTGAGATTGATCCGATCGGTCACCCTCGGCATCGAATCGAGAGGGTCATTCGGAATCGTGGTGCCGTTGACGCTCGCGCGCTGGATCGTTCCCGGGAACGGATCATGGCCGGCCCACCGATACAGGATCTGCCCGACCCACGGACCGTCGTCGGCCGGAACGGGAGAGAACGCGACGCCGCTGATGAGAAATACGGCGGCGATGCACCCGAGCACCGCGGCGGCGTGCCGGCGCCCTTCTGTGGCGCTCTGTCCGCCCAGCCGTGACATCGCCGGATAGAGCCACCACGCCAGCGCCGCGCCGGTAGTGTTGGTGAGGACGTCGCCGAGCGATGCATCGCGTCCCACCAGGAAAAGGCCCTGCGTGACCTCGATCATCACGGTCAGCGGAACCACCACCGCCAGCAAGCGACTGCAACGGATTCGCAGTGCGCGTGCCGCGAGGCCGAGTGGGATGAACAGCAGGATATTGAGGACGATATCGGCAGAGCCGCTGTCGCCGCAGGAGATACAGTACCAGTGGAGTGCGGCAACTCGGGCCGCCTGGTCGGGCGCGGGTCGCAGGGTGAGCCACCCGATCACCGCGAGCCACGCCATCGCGACGACGCGCCACGCCGTCTCCCGGCGATTCATGCCGGGCCCCTGGCGACGCTGCGGTAGTACTCGACGATGCGATCGACGATCACATCGGTCGCGAATGTCTCCATGGTATGTGCCCGCGCCGCCGCACTCAATGCGCGTCGTTCCGTCGGTGTGGTGAGCAGACGGTGCAACACCGGAATGACCTGGTGCACGTCGGTCATGTCGACCGGTGTCCCGCCCGCACCGGTCATCCAGCGCAGCGTCGCTTCATCGTGAGTCAGCATTGGAAGCCCGGAGGCGCCGGCTTCGAGGAGCGCGATCGGCATCATCTCGAAGAGTGAAGCCAGGACGAAGAGGTCGGCCGCACGGCAGAGCGCCGGGATCTTCTGGCGAGGGTGACGCACCAGGAAGCGGACGCTGTCGCCGAGACGGGCGGTGCCGTCCCTGATCAGCTCCTCGGTGTCGTGTTCGCGTCCGCCGGCCACGACCAGCACGACCGGAACGTCCGGATGCAGCGCACGATATGTCGCGACCATGTCGATCAGCCAGTCGATCCGCTTGTGCGCACGCTTGATCGCGGCGAGTGCCAGGATCACCACCGCGTCGGCCGGGATCCCCAGCTCTGCGCGAACGTCGGGCGCGTTCCCGGGTTGAAAGCGATCGGTGTCGACGAAATTGCCGATCGCGGTCCAGCTTTCGCGCCACACCCCTTCACGACGCCAGCGTTCGAGTTGCATCGGCGAGAGGTGCTGCACGTAGCGCAGGCGTTGCAGGAAACCGCCCGGCTCTTCGGTGCCATGCGCGAGAATCGTCCGCGTTCGGGTGAGTCCCATCCGACGCATCTGATCGAGCCGCAGCGCGACGAGCGGGTCCTGCACGTGCAGGATATCGGCCGGTTGGCGACGCAACGCGCGAAGGAGGGAGAACGCAAAGGTGGTCTGTTCGACATCGTACGACGCCTGCATCCCGATCCGCCACCCGAGCGGCCGCGGAAACAGCCGACGCAGCGCCGCGTTCTCCGCCGACTCGCGCGGGCGATTGGCGAGCACTTCGCCCCACGCGGGCGGTGTGCCGCCGCCCTGATAGAGACGCACCGATTCGCCGCGGCGCTGGAGCGCACTGGCGAGATCGTCCGCCCATGTCTCGATGCCGCGCGCGATATGGCCCAGACCACTCGACGCGATTGCGATCGCCAGCCGACTGGTGTCACTCATCGGCGTGCTCGTCCGACGGGAAGTGCGGACGCCCACAGCCGGAGGCGCGCCTTCCAGTCGAGTGGGCCTCGTTGCGACGCCTCCCGGAGAAACTCGCGCGCCGACCTGGTCTCGCCGTAGTGGTAGAGCTCAAGTCCGTACTCGCGGTAGATCGTGAATTCGCGTCGCCGCAGCAGGTCGCCGGGCAGACCGAGTTGCCCCGCGACGCGACGAACGTTGGTCAGTTCCGCGTTGGCGAAGCGAAGCGTCTGTGCGGTGAGGCTCTGTGGCGTGGGCCGATAGTCGACCAGCGGGTACGGCAGGAGGTCGAATCGCCATCCGGCGTGTGCCAATCGCAGCCACAGGTTGTAGTCCTCCACCCCGATGAGCTCCCGCGTTTCGTCAAATCCGCCGACCGCTTCCCACGCAGCCTTCCGCAGCAGCACCGTCGACGTCGGGATGTAGTTGCGCTCCCAGAGCAGCGGGAAGTCGATGTCCCCTTCCGGCATCGCCGAGATCCGGTCCTCACGGGCGGAAAGACCCGCGATGACCGCGACCTCTGGATCGGCAACGTGCGGTAACTGACGTTCGAGTCGGTCGGGGCGGCTGATATCGTCGGCGTCCAGCAACGCGATCCACTCCGCCCGGGCGTCCCTGATCCCCGTATTGCGCGCGGCAGCTGGTCCACGGTTCTCCTGACGGATGACCCGCGCCCCCGCGGCGGCGGCGACCGCCGCCGTCTCGTCTCGTGAACCATCATCGACGACGATCAGCTCGTCGGCCGGAGTGGATTGCGAGAGTGCTGACGAAATCGCCCGCTGGACGACCTCGGCCGCCTGGTAGGCGGGGATGACGAAGGCGACCCGGGGGCTCACTAGTGCAGCCCCGCGAGTTGCATCCAGCCGGGAATTCTCACCGCAAGATACCGATCAAAAAATAAACAGTTCATCGTGTTTACCATGCTGATGCCAGCGCGCAACAGATTTGTAAGTCATTGTTACGAAAGCATTTGATAATTTTCGCCAAGCGGCTAATCCGAGTGGTCTGCCTATTGCGAATATCGAACAGCGTCGGGGCGAAAGTCGCTCCGGAAAATCGTCGTGACGCTGCCCAGAGCACACCTGTGGAAACGCAGGGTCGCAGAGTCAGGGAGCTACCGCGCTCAATACAGCGAGCGCCATGCCCGCCCAGCCGCCAGCGTAACTCCCTGGTCACCGGACCAGGTCAACCTGGGCTGAGGCTCGTCATGAAGATGTCTGTCCGTGGTCTTGTTCGGATCGTCGCTCCCGCTGCGTTCGCCTTCGCCGCCGCGTGCAGTTCCGATGCTGGCACCAGCGTCACCACGCCGCCACCGGCCCCGAGCGGCGGATGGCTCACCTTGCAGCTGGTCACGCCGCGTACCGACGACGGTGCAGCACAGTTCGCCGTGCGTGGACCCGCGATCGACAGCGTCAAGCTCATCGGATATGACGGCTTCGCCACCATCCAGTCCGGTACCGCCAACTTGATTGTCACGGGGGCCGTCACGGGTGGCAGCGTCGCCCAGATCTACGTCCCCGACCTGTCGCTCGCCGGAGAATATCAGGCATCGATCGCTGCGGCGGCCGCCCGCCAGACCTATGTCATGCAGTCGCTCACCGGCTATCGCGCCGTGCTGGTGCGCTGAGGCCGGACGACAAGATCCGCAAGCACCGGAACGTGGTCGGATCCGAGATCCGGTCCGATCCACGTTCGCCGGGAAGCGACCCGATCGTTCATCAGAATGTGATCGATACGGATCCCATGCCAGCGTGAGTGCCAGCTGTAGCCCGCACCGATCCCCGCCTCCTCGAACGCATCTGAAAATCGCGACCACCACCGCGAATAGATCCGGCTCTCCTCGGGCGTGTTGAAGTCCCCCGCGACAATCAGCGGGCCACCGGAATCAATCACAGGCTGCAGGAACGCGATCGCCAGCCGCGATTCGACGTTGCGGATTGCCGAAATCGAATCGACGCCGGTCGACAGACCGGGCCACGCCGATGGATGGCGGAACTCGATCAGCGCGTCGCGCGGCGATTTCAGGTGCAGCAGGGCGATGGTGACAGCTTGCGACCCGATCCGGATCGTCGCCTTCGCGATCGCGAGCTTGCCGTGGAGCTTCCAGATGTCATCCTGCGATCGGAAGTCCCACGCGACGATCGGAAACTTCGAGAGAAAACAGAGCTCTCCGCCCGACTTGAAATTCCATCCTGCGGGGACGCGAATCGCATCGGAATACGACGGACACTCGACCAGGGTGGCGACGTCCGCATCCATCGAGTCGAGTCGCGCGAGAGTGGTTCTCGTTACCGCCTGGCTGGTCGCCATGTTGAATTCGACCAGCCGGAACATCGTCGGGCCCGAGGCGGCGAGACCAATCCGCGCCGGTCCGATGCGCATGCCAAGAATTCCGGCGAGGACCGCTACCATGGTCAGCAGCGCCGGAACGATCCCGGATCGGGGCCGCGAAAGCAGCAGCGGCAGCGGCAGGACGAGCAAGGGGAGGGCCATCCAGCGCGGACCAAAGAGGAGCGGGAACACGGGCCACCACTGATCGCCTCCGGCTCGAAGGCCGATCGCAGCGAATACTGCGGCTGCGGCGCCGCCCCAGGCGAGCCACCATCTGACCGGCATCGTCCTCCGGTTCATCCGCGGCCCTGTCGCTCATGTCTCATCGGCCAGTAGGCGAGTCCGGCCCAGAAGCCGATCCCCCACGCCAGATGAATCACCAGGAAGACGATCGGAAGAATCGGAAGCAGAGCGAGTCCCTGCTTGGATGCGATCCGAGTGCTTGCGAGGACGGAGACCGCGGCGTACGCCACGAGATGTGCTGCGCCGAGCACTCCCAGGTGCGCCACGAGCCACGGCGTGAGTATCACGGAGAGGACGAACGTCGGCGCCACCAGCTGGCGCCAGCGAATCGAAGTGCGGTGCTCCAGCAGCGTGCGCACCTTCCAGAAGCCATATCGCGCGTACTGGCGGGCGAGCTTGGGAAGTGTGCCGCGGACCTGATAGGTCGACCGGATCGTCGGCGAGAGGTAGACGGTGTCGCCGCGTGCGCGGAGCCGGATGTTCATCTCGTAATCTTCGTTGACCGCCCAGTCGGTACGCATGCCGCCGAGCTCGCGGAGCGTCGTCGTGCGCCAGGCGCCGAGGTACACGGTGTCGGTGAACGCCGGGGCAGTGGCGTTCCGATATTTCGCGTCGCCGGCGGCGAATGGGGACGAAACCGCCGCGGCGATCGCGCGGGTCACCCACGTCGTTCCGTGTGCGCGCTGGACGCCACCCACATTCCCCGCGCCGGTTTCTTCGAGGAGCCGGACGCACTCGGCCACGTAGTCTGCCGCGTAGCTCGAGTGGGCATCCATCCGGACCACGAAGTCGCCGCGCGCAGCGGCGAGGCCGCGATTGAACGCGGCCGCCTGCAGACGATCGGGATTGTCGAGGAGTTGCACCCGTGGATCTTCCACGGCGATGCGGCGGACGATCTCATCGCTGCCATCGGTGCTGGCGCCGTCGAGGACCAGCACCTCGATCGTCCCCATCGCGGGGAGGTCGCTGGCGAGCACTGACGCGAGACATGTCGCGATATTCTCCCGCTCATTGCGCATCGGGATGATGATCGTGACAGTCGGGGCAGGGCGCGCTGGAGAGGAAAGGTCCGCCACGCTCGGGGTGTTGAGGGGAAAACTGAAGCGGGTTCCGGCGTCGTGCCGGAACCCGCTTCAAAGCTACTCGGTGCCGCTGGGTGAAACTACTTGCGGCGGCGGCGCAGACCTGCACCGGCAAGACCAGTGAGTCCGAACGCCACCAGGCTGAGCGTCCCCGGCTCCGGAACGGTCGGCTCAGGCACGTGCGCGATGAATTCCTGCTCACCGTGGCCAGCGCCAAGATCGTCCGAGATGACGACCCACTCGCTGGGGATGATCGAGCTGGCGTCGGCAAGGTCGATCCAGTGCTGGACGTCGGTGCCGTCGTAGTCGCTATGACCTGAGGGGTCAAATCCCATGATTGTCCAGATCGCGAACTGGATCTCCGGATTGCCACCCCATCCCGGCGACCCGTGGGGATTGTCGCTCGAAAAATCGTCGGTTCCGGACATGAACTGAACCAGCGACGCTGCCTTCTCATATGCAAGCGGCGCGATGCCAGGCTGATTGACCTGGCTGAAATCGCTTCCGCCGAGGGAGGTGATCCACGCGTTGTAAAATCCGGTCGGAATGTTCGGCGTGATGTTGTCGGTTTCGTCGACGCACCAGATCTGGAACGTCCCCCCGCCGGCAAACTGACCCGACAGGCCGTTGTACGAGCCGATCGATTCACTGATGTTGCAGGGATTGTTGAACACGTTCACCCCTGAACAGCCGGCCACCTGGAACTGCACGTTGACCGGGGCTTGAGCTTGGGCGCCGACCGCGACAAATGCGAGAAGGGCCGCGCCAGCTGCGACACTACGAATCATGCGGTGTACTCCGTCCTGAAAAGGTCAAGGTGCCGCAGCATCTGCGGCACCGTGAAAAGACCTGCGAAGAGCTGCTTCGGATGCTACTTCCGGCGGCGGCGGAAACCTGCACCCGCCATCCCGACGAGTCCGACTGCCAGCATCGCCATCGTGCCCGGCTCCGGGGTCGGCACTTCCTCCGGGAACGAGACCTGCGCCAGGAACTCCTGCTCACCGTGACCCGCTCCGAGGGCGTCCGAGATGATCACCCAGTCGTTCGGGTCGATCGACGCCGTGTTGGCGGCCGCAAAAGCTGTCCAGTGCGCGACATCGGCCGCATTGTAGCCCGAGTGACCAGTCGGATCGTAGCCCATCAGAGTCCAGATTGCGAACTGGATCTGCGGGTTTCCGCCCCACGTGGTCGCGCCATGAGCGGTGGCCGGGTTCGATGGATCGATGAAGTCATCCGTGCCGCTCATTTCCTGGGTAAGCACCGCCGCTTCGGTGTAGTTCAGCGGGGCGCCAGCCGGCTTGTACACGTTGGTGAACGGCCCGTTCAGCGAAGTCGCGAAGGCGTTGTAGAAGCCGGTCGGGATGCCCGGCGTGATCTGGTCGGTTTCGTCGACGCACCAGATCTGGAACGTCGGACCACTCGAGAACTGGCCCTGGAGGCCGTTGTACGAGCCGATCGAAGCGCTGGAACCGCAAGCGTCGTTGAAGACGTTGACGCCAGAGCAGCTGGCAACCTGGAACTGCACGGGAACGGTCTGCGCGCTTGCGCCGGTTGCAAGGACCGCAGCGAGGGCAACGCCACCAACAATACGGCGCAGCATGTCATTTACTCCGATTCAAAAAGGTTGTGCTCTGCAGACTCGAACTAAGTGCTTACGGGCCCCTCAGGAGCATACGGTATGCCACCTGAGCGGCCGCATTGTCGACAAGACCTCCTCGGAAGATCAATCATGCGTAACCAATTGGTATAACATGTCTTACGTCGCGAAAGCCGGCAAGAGAATCGATGAAAATGAGGGTGTGCATCCAGACGGTGTCGTAGCCCGTCAACCACAACTTGTTGCGGCATCGCAACGGCACCTTCCCGAGGGGGCACATCGGCCATTTTGTGGACCTGACGCGACAATCGGTTCGCAAGCGGAATTCTCCCGCAGATAGAAATTGGATAAAAATTTGACGATCAGTCTCTGTCATTTCCCGGGGATGACAGCAAGAAAACAGCTAAAACTGGCATTTGATCGGAATACGACTCATGGAACGGGACCTGCATAAGAACCGGTCAGTTCTCGGCCGATACTAGCTCGCATCTTCGGCTACTGCTGTCCAACGCTTTCCAGGTCACCATCATGCGCGTGTTTGTCCGATACGTTCCGCTGCTCGCGTCGCTCGTCGTCGGAGTCCCCGCCGCCGCGTCCGCCCAAACCCGTTCACCCGCCGAGATGGCTCGGTTGCGGGACTCGGTGGCTCAGGTTGGCGGGCGGGTCATCGTGATGCTCAAGTCATCCGACACGCGCCAGCACATCGTCGCTCCCGGCACACCGCCGGTCCCATCGGCCGAGATGGACCAGATCCAGTCGCGGCTGGCGAGCACCGATGCGCTGAATGTCACCGGGCGTTCGGAGATGATCAGCGCCGTCTTTGCCATGACGGATAGCGCGCGCCTCGAGGCGTTGAACAACGATCCCAATGTCCTCTCGATGGAAGCCGACCGGCTGATGTTCCTGCAGGAAACGCGAGATGGAGCGCGGGTCGCTCGAACCAAGAGCCAGGATCTCCCCTGGGGGATTTCCCAGATCACCGCGCCGGACGCCTGGGCCCTCGGCTATCGTGGCGACGGCGTGAAGGTCGGGATCATGGATAGCGGCGGCGACCCGACCCACCCCGATCTCGTCTGGGCCGGTGGCTACAGCGCGGTCGATGGCGGCACCTCTCCGTCGGACTGGCAGGACGACGTCAGTGTGTGCCTCGGCCACGGCACCCACGTGGCCGGCACGGTCGCCGCGCAGGACAACGGCGTCGGTGTCGTCGGTGTCGCGCCGAACGTGTCGTTGTACGCGATCAAGGTTTTCTTCAATTTCAGCGGTCAGTGCGCCGCGTACACCTCGACCCAGATCACCGCGCTGCAGTGGGCGGTGTCGCAGCACATCCGCGTCGTGAACGCCAGCATCGGCGGGGCATTCTCCAGCGCCTACCAGACCGCGGTCGACCAGGCTGCGGCATCGGGAACCTTCCTCGTCGCTGCCGCAGGGAATGACAACGGCGGAGCGGTCGAGTATCCGGCGGCATATCCGTCGGCGATTGCGGTGTCGTCGCTGAATTCATCCAACGGCCGTTCGAGCTTCTCGAGCGCCGGATCGCAGGTGTGGGTCGGTGCACCGGGTGAGAACATCGAGAGCACGTTGCCGGGCGGTGCGTACGGATTCAAGTCGGGAACGTCGATGGCCACGCCGCACGTGACCGGCACCGTCGCGTTGCTGGTGCAGAAGAATCCCTCGATCACGCTCGCCGGTGTCCGTCAGGCGCTGCAGAACGGTGCGCTCGATATCGATGCGGCCGGGTTCGACAACAATACCGGTTGGGGGCTTGATCGCGCGGCCTTCGCGCTGGGCGGCGGATCTGCGCCGCTCACGATTGCCGTCGCACCGAACGCCCGGACCGCGTCGGTCCAGCAGGGAAGCACGGCGCCGAGTGACAATGCGGCGGTCACGCTGTCGGGGACCAACGCGTCGACCACTGCGTGGACCGCGGTGAAGAAGGCGTCCTGGGCGACACTCACCACCGCCAGCGGGACCGGCAACGGCACCGTGGCGTGGAGCCGCAATCCCACCGGCCTTGCGGCTGGCACCTACGTCGACACGATCACCGTCTCGGCCACCGGTGCGACCGGTTCGCCAGCGGTGGTGTACGACACGCTGCATGTGACCGCGCCGGTGATTCCAGTCACTCTTGCGGTCACGCCGGCTGCTCGCGTCGTCTCGGTGCAGCAGGGATCAACGGCGCCGTCGGATAACGGCACGATCACACTCACCGGCACGAACGCCGCGACGACGAGCTGGACGGCGACCAAGAAGCAACCATGGACGACGCTGACAACGGCCAGCGGAACCGGCAGCGGAACCGTGGCCTGGAGCCGCAACGCCACCGGGCTTGCAGTCGGCACCTACGTCGACACGATCACCGTCACGGCGCCGGGCGCGGCCAACGGATCTCCGGCACGCATCATCGACACGCTGCGCGTCAACGCGGCGACGATTCCCGTGACGATGGCGGTCACTCCAGCGTCGCGAAACGTCTCGGCGCAGCAAGGCACGACCGGGCCAGGCGACAATGCGGCGATCAGCTTCACCGGCACCAATGCGCAGCAGACCGGCTGGACCGCTGCGAAGCGGCAGGCATGGACGACGCTGACCGCTCAAAACGGGACCGGTGACGGCACCGTGACGTGGAGCCGCAATCTCACCGGTCTCGCCGTGGGGACGTATGTCGACACGATCACCGTGACGGCGCCGGGTGCCGCGAACGGCTCGCCGGCCCGGATCATCGACACGCTGCGGGTGACCGCGGCAGTGGTCCCGGTGACGATGGCCGTCGCACCGGCGGCGCGAAATGTCTCCCTGCAGCAGGGGACGGCGGCCGCCGGCGACAACGCCGCGATCACCTTCACCGGCACCAACGCACAGCAGACCGGATGGACCGCGACGAAGCGGCAGGCGTGGACGGCTCTCACGGCCGCGAGCGGAACCGGCGATGGCGCCGTGAGCTGGAATCGCAACACGACGGGGCTCGCCGTCGGGACCTACGTCGACACGATCACGGTGTCGGCACCGGGTGCCGCGAACGGTTCGCCGGCGATGATCTTCGATACTATCCGGGTCACCGCGGCTGTGGTTCCGGTGACGCTGGCGCTCTCCCCTTCGGCGCGAAGCACGACGGTACAGCAGGGAGGAGCGGCGTCGGGCGACAACGCGACGGTGACACTGACCGGGACGAACGCGTCGACCACCGGGTGGACCGCGGCCGCGAAGCACAGCTGGACGTCGCTGACCGTTGCGTCGGGGACCGGAAGCGGCACGGTGAGCTGGAACCGCAACGCATCGACACTCGCGGCGGGGACATACGTCGACACCATCACGGTCACGGCGCCGGGAGCCGCGAACGGCTCGCCGGCGATGATCTTCGACACTCTGCACGTGACCGCGCCGGTCGTGGCGCTCGTGGTCTATCCGGCATCGCGGCATGCGGCGGCGCAGCAGGGCACCGTCGCGCCGGGAGACACGGCGAATGTGCAGCTCCTTGCGTCGATTGCCTGGACGGCAACGAACAAGCATTCATGGAACTCGCTCACGACTGCCAGCAACATCGGCAACGGGCGGGTGGTCTGGTCGCGAAACACCGCCGGCCTCGCCCCAGGGTTGTACGTCGACACCATCACTGTCAACGCACCGGGCGCGGTCGGTTCGCCGTCGTCCGTCATCGATTCGTTCACCGTGACTCCTGCTGCCGCGACGATCCTCGCGGTGGCGCCGTCGTCGCGCCATGTGTCGGTGCAGCAGGGGAATAGCGCACCGGGCGACAACGCGACGGTCACGCTGAGCGGTGGCAACGCCGGCACGACGATCTGGACGGCAACCAAGCGGCAGCCGTGGACCACGCTGACGGCCGCGACCGGTACGGGGAGCGGGACCGTGTCCTGGACCCGCAACGCCGCAGGTCTTGTCGCCGGGACATACGTCGACACCATCACGGTGGCGGCGGTCGGCGCCGTCGGGTCACCCTCTACGGTGATCGACACGCTGACCATCACGGCGGCGCCGGTCGCGATCGCCCTGACGGTCTCGCCTGCCGCGCGCAGCCTGTCGGTGGCGCAGGGGTCGGTGGCGCCGGGTGACAATGCGACCGTGACGTTGACCGGCACGAATGCCGGAACGACCGCATGGACCGCCACGGGCAAGAAGAGCTGGACGACGCTGACGGTCGCGAGTGGAACCGGATCGGGTGTGGTGCAGTGGAATCGCAACGCAAGCGGCCTGGCGGCGGGCGTGTACGTCGACACGATCACCGTGACGGCGCCGGGGGCGGCGAACGGTTCGCCGGCGATGGTGTTCGACACCCTGCGCATCACATCGACGCCGCTGATCGTGACCGTGGCGCCGCAGGGGCACCACAAGTCGGTCAAGGCCGGGACGGCGACGTCGACCGACGCCGCAGCGGTGACGCTGAGCGGCACCGGGGCGTCGACGACGAACTGGCACGCCAGCAACCTCCGAAGCTGGAATTCGTTCAGTGCCTCGTCCGGCACCGGCAACGGCACCGTGTCGTGGGTCTCCAACACGGCATCACTCGCGGTTGGCGTCTACGTCGACACGATCACGGTGGCGGCAGGAGCAACGTCGGCGCGGATCATCGACACGATGGAAGTCACCGGAAGCACCAAGTCACAGAAGACGATCGCGGTCAACCCGAAGGGGAAGAGCGCGCGCGCACTGCAGGTGGCGGGCTCCGCAAGCATCCTCGCGGTCGAAACCGATTCGGCGATGGTCCAGAGCGATGACAGCGGCGACAGCTGGATCGCGTCGACCACCTCGTCACGCCTGCTGTTGACCCGTTCGCAAGGCTCCGTCAACTCGCCGGTCGTGTGGCAGCGTTCCACTGAGGCGCTTTCGGTCGGGATGCACATCGACACGATCCAGGTGCAGCTCGCCAGCGACGCCAGCGTGCAGGCGGTGTTCGTCGATTCGCTCAACGTGGTATCGGTGTCACTTCCGGACCCGCAGGCCGCCGTGCAGGACCTCTTCACATCGGCGACGATCAGTACCGATCAGCGGACGGTGCTCGACCGGCTTGGCAACAACAATGGCTTCTACGACCTGGGTGATTTCCTGGCATGGGTCGACCGGTCGCACATCCACCTGACCGCCGATGTCATGGCGAAGCTGCAGTCGCTCGCACCGGGCCGGGCAGCCGGCAGCACGACCGGCCAGTCCGACACGCCGAAGCGCTGAAGGTGAATTGCTCCCGGCGTCTGCGCGACGCCGGGAGTGGTTCAGTCGCGGTGGAGGATGCGGCGGAATCGTCCGCCGGTCAGCGTGTGGTCGAGATCGCGGACGAGCCAGCGCACCCGGATCCGCTTGATCAGCGCCGACAGCGCGGCAAAGAACTCCGGATCGTCAGCTGGTGAGACTACGTCCAGCAATTCGATCCAGTCCTCGAGAATCGGCTGCGAGCGGATGTTGAGCTGTCGCAGCGCCGCCAGGTCGTCGAGTCGCGGCAACGTGGGAATCGTCAGGCCGAGGGCGCGCGCACCCGCCATGGTGCGCAGACACTTCTCGCACCGGCCGCAGTTATGCTGTCCGCCCTGGAGGCAGACCCGTAACCGGGTGAGGCGGGGGAGTCCCGGGACGGCGATCGCCGCGAGCTTGTCGATGCGCCGCGCGCCACAACCGTGATGAACGATCTGCAATCCTTCAGTCGACCATTTCGGATCGGTGACGGGATGGCTCCCGGCCGGCGTGAGATCGGCCCACGACGCACTCGACGGGATGAAGAGCGTGGCGAATCCGCCGGCCATTGCGACCGCACTCAGCGCGGGACCGAGATAATCGCTCCAGTCGAGTCCGAAGGCGTGACAGATGTCCTTGATGTTGGTGTGCGCGACGGCGAGCTTCACGCCGACCGCCGCGGCAGTGGTCGTGTGCTCGGCAATCACCTCATTGAAGACGGCGTCGAGCGGCGTCTTGCCGAGATCGACCCGGTCCACGAGCAGCAGGTGTGACAGCCGCTCGTGTTCGCGAACGACCGTATACGACGAATCGACGCCACCCGAGAAGAGGGTGGCCGTTCCGTCGCCGACCGGCGCCGGCGACACGTTGGTGGCCTGCACGACGGTTGGGCGCGCCCAGCTGTACCATCGCAGGTAGATCTCCTGCAATTGCGCGAGACCCGCGAGCAACTGCGGCGACACCGGGAACCGGTCGTCGACTTCAATCGCCTCGCCGCGAGCCATGGCCGGGAGGAATGCCGCGGCGAGGAACGGGTCGGCGCGGAGCGCCGGTGCCGGGCGGTCGCGAAAGTCGAACCACAGGGTGTGCTCACCGATGGTTCCTTCGATCGCCTGTCCCCGACCATTTCGCGCCCGGATGTCCGTAATCCGCATCATGGCTGCGCTCCGGCTCTCGCCTGCTCGACCGCGAGATACGTTTCCCACGCCGTTGCGAAGGCCAGCTCCCAGCGGCGCGCCTCACACTGTGCCTGGAGCAGCGCAATGGTCTCTTCGATGAAGCCGCCGAGGAGCGGACCAGCGTTCTTTTCCGGTGCGCCATGGGTATACAGCTTGAGAAAGATCGCGTTGCCGATTCGCGGTGCGGCGTCGATCCATGCCCGCGCGCGCGCGCGGGATGGTGCGGCGTACCCCGCGAGTTCTCCGACTTCGAGTGTGGGGAGCACACGCCAGCGCGGGTGGCGCCGCAGCGTCAGCGGACCCTGGACGCAGAGGAGCGCGTCGTCCGGCGCGGTGGCGCCGGGCTCGACGAGGCGACCAGTGTCGTGCGATTTCGGTTGCGCGGGGTCGTCGACCGCCCAGTAGATCGCGTTGATCAACGTGGTCTGACACGGGTCCGGCGCGGCAGGCATGGTGAAATCGGCGTAGCATCCCAGGCGCCGCAGCAGCGTCAATTCGTTGTTGAGCCCGCACCACCGACCGTCGGGGCGGGAATTGTCGAGCGCCCAGTTGCCGTGGATGAAGCCGAACGTCGGCCGACCGTCACGCTCATGCAGCAACCCGTGGTTGCGCGAAAGTTCGCCGATGAACCGCTCCATCCGGTCGGTGAAATCCGCTTCGCCTTCGCCGTCGTGGTGAATGTGGATCTCGACGTCGGCGATTCCCGCACGCGTCATCTCGGCGAGGGGATCGATCAGCGCCGGGTGGTACTCCTCCTGCGGGTAGAAGAACGTCCATCGCGGCGGGTGCCCGCGCGCATCACGGAATCGTGAGGCGATCCGCGGCCACGCATCGGCCCACGCGGCGACGCGGGCGCGAGCCGTGGCGTCGGACGGGCGGTTCCAGCGCGGCTCGAAATGATCGGCGAACATGAGATGCACCGTGACCGGCCGTGACGGGTCGAACCGATGCGCGCGGGTCCGGCGCCGAGCGGCGCGCCAGCCGGGCCACCAGAGCTGGGCGTTGCGCGGGAGCGTCACGCGATGGGCTGCAGGTGCGGGTCTGTCGCGCCGATGACGTCGGCAAATTGCCGGCGCAGTGCGGCGGTCGCGGTGGCGCGATCGTCGATCGCCACGGTCACCCGGCGCGACATCGGCGGAATCTCGGCCCAGTGTCGCAGCGCATCGGCGAGCGCCGTTCGGTCACCCGGCGGAACGAGGACGCAGGAATCCACGACGAGTGACGACACGCTCCCCACATCGCTTGCGATGAACGGTGCGCCGCACGCCAACCCTTCGAGCAGCACGTTGGGGATCCCCTCCGATCTCGACGGCAGCAGATTCACGTCGGCTGCGCGATACCAGTCGCCGAGCTGCGCGTGCGGCGTGTTGCCGATGAATCGGACGGTGTCGCCGAGATCAGCCGCCCTGCGTTCGAGTGATCGCCGTCCGGCGCCGTCGCCCACCAGGCAGAGGAGTGGGTGCGACGGATGCCGTGCAATTGCGTGCCACGCGTCGAGCAGCACGTCGACTCCCTTGACCGGTACCATCCGGCCGACCCAGACGGCAATCGGACGATCGAGCGGCAGCCCAAGCGCCGCGCGGGCGTGGTCGGCAGCGCCGGGATGAAATCGCGCGGTATCGACGCCCCGGGTAAACGTCCCGACGTGATCGGCGTCGACGCCGAGTGCGATGACGGCATCGCGCAACGGGTGCCCCACGGTGATCACGCGGCGCGCGTCGCGCAGCGTGTCAACGATGACTTTTCGGCGCGATCGATCCTTCGCCAGGAGATGAATGTCCGACCCCCCGACGAGCAGGACGCCCGGCACACCGAGGCGGCGCGCGGCGTGCAGCGCGACGGTGCCGTCGGGGTGGGTCCAGTACCCCGCCACGAGATCTGGCTGCCAATCCCGCGTCGCTGCGGTCACGGATGCGAGAACGCTGCGCGCCATCCAGCGATGATGAGTCCGATGCGCCATTCGAGGGGGATACCACCAGACGCGGTAGCGCGTCTCGTGCGCCGCCGGTGCGGTGGGACGCGTCACGAGCAGGTCGGTCCACGGCACCGGCACCACGACGCGAACGTCATCGCCTGCGGCGCGCAGCGCTGCGACAAGCTGCTGATTGAAGACTCCCTTGACCGGCCGCCGCGGCGAGGGATAGACACTGGTCAGCAGCAGCAGACGCATCGATCAGCTGGTGGACGCCGGTCCGGGAAACGCCCGCAGGCGCCGCCGCGGTACCCCGCGCCCGGGCGCCGGCGGGAGCGCCTGTTCCGCCGGGTTTTCTTCCGGAAGTTTGGAGCCGAGCACCGTCGCTCCGGCCAGTCCCAGCGCCATGTACATCAGTGGATAGTACGCGTTGGACAGGAACGTCCCGGTGACGAGCACGCCGGTGAGCATCGCGAGCATGTGCCCCGCGAGGGTCTCCTCGGTTTTCGCCTCGGGATCGATTGCACGGCGCGCGGCGGCACGTTTTCGAATGGCGCGCAACCCCTTCACCAGCGAGTAGCAGAGCAGGATGAACAGGACCAGCCCGGCCACGCCGAGCTCCATGCCGTACTGCACCCACGAGCTGTGCGCGGCGCGTTCCTCGCCGTTGAGCATCCCGAAATAGGTCGAGAAGTTGGAGATGCCGTAGCCCCAGGGGCGCTTGATCATCCAGATCATCCCCTGCTTCCAGAAATACAGGCGTCCCTCGTTGCCGGAGACGTTGTAGTCATCCGATGAGAAATCGGAGAACCGCGCGCCGGCGCCGATGCCGGTCGCCATCATCACGAACATCGCCACGCACCCGGCGACCAGCGCGAAGGAAAACCATCGTCGCCATCCTCGCGCGCCTGCGGCGACGATCACGACGGCGGCCGCGAGGAAGCCGAGTTCGGAGCCGCGCGATTGCGTCGGGACGACGGCGGCAACCATCAGGCCGGCGATCCCGGTCCAGAACACCCGGCGGCGGAACGATCCCACCGAGAGCCAGAGCGCCAGCGGAAAGGTGGTCCCGAGGACGGCGCCGAAGTCATTGGGGTCGAGCGACACACCGACCATCTGCAGGCGCCGCAATTCCGGGCGCGCAGCCAGCACGTCGGGATCGATCGGGTCGCCGTCCTCGTTGAGGACGACCGCGTTGGGATCGTACGTGTGCAGCACGTTGTACGACACCGCGGCGACGCAGAGGACGTAGATCGCCACCGCGAGACGCAGACTTCGTCGATCGCGAAGGAAGACCAGGCAGCAGATGAAGATGATGACGACGACGAGATACTTCTCGCGGAAAAACTGGAACGATTCGCTCGGCCAGATTCCGATCGGTGCCGTCACGAAAGCGAGTACGGCGAGCATCATCACCAGCCGGAACGCCGGTGATCGCCGCCAGATCAGCTGCCACGCATCGGTGGGAACCGTCACGACGAGCATCGCCATGAAGATCAGCATCAGGATCATCGGCAGATGCGGCAGCGCGAGTTCGATGAACACTTCGGGAAGACGCACGACCGCGTACCCGAGATAGATCCCGACGAGCGGGATCAGGAGGCGCTCGCCCTGACTCGCGACCGACAACGAGAACCCGCTGACAGCGGAGCGCCGCGGGGGCGGTGCTTCCGTCGCCTGCCGCACCGCGGCAACGAGGTCGGATCCAAGCGGTTCGTTTGCTCCCAGCGTCGTCACGGTCGCTCCCTGATGGTCGGTGCCGTACCGAGCCGATTGACCACCACCTGCAATTTCCCCGCCGCCGTCAGGGGAATGTCGTCGACCACATCAATCGAGACGCGGAGCGCCGGTCCGGCGACGGCCGCCACTTCCCGGCGAAGCCATGCTTCATGTTCGGGTGCCCATCGCGGCGAGACAATCCGGATTATCACGGCGTCGGCCACTTCCTGGATCACCTGATATCGCCTGACGCCGGGGAGATCCTTGAGGATGTGCGGGAAGAACTCGCCGGGAAGGCGCCGGCCATCGGGCGTCACGAGGATATCGAGCTGCCGGCCGGTCACCCGGGCGAGACGGTCCAGCCCGCGGCCGCACGCGCAGGGGCCGCTCGCCTTGATTGCCCGATCGCCGGTGGCATATCGCACGAACGGCATCCCGAGGTTCGTCAGGTCGGTGATGACGACATTCCCTTCGACGCCGTCGCGAACTCCCGCGCCGTCGTCGTCGAGAATCTCCACCACCAGTTGCTCCGACGTCAGGTGCAGTCCACCGTGCACCGCACATTCGGCGCCGATGAGCATGAACTCGCGCGACCCGTACGTTTCGAAGACCGGTGCCCGGAAGACGCGTTCAATCACCTCGCGCTGGAACGGATGCAGCCGCTCGGCGCCGACGACGATGCTGTGCGGGACCGGCGGCACCAGCGCGCGCGCTTCGAGCATCTGGGCGAAGGCATAGATCGCGTTGGTGTATGCCACGATCGCGCGCGGCTCGGTCCGCACCAGCGACCGGAAGAACCGGTCGACGCTCGCGTCGCCGAGGTCGAAGCAGCTCACCAGCGTATGGCGGTACAGCCGGTCATAGAGCTTCGCCTTGCGCTTGCTCCACGACGACGACGACACCGGTGCCACCCCCCAGAGATACCACTGCTTCGTGCCGGGACCGGCGCCGGCCCACGAATAGCCGCGATGCCAGGCGGCCATGCGGCGCTGGTAGCTGTCGGTGTCGAGATCGAATTCGAGCGGTACGCCGCTGGATCCGCCGGTCGCCTTGGTGATCAGCGACGTCCCGGGCGCCGTCGATCGCATCGCGAGCCGGTGCTCACGAACCAATGCGCGATCGATGACCGGCCATTTCGCGAAATCCTCCGGGCCGTCGAGCCGCCGCGCATCGAGCCCGCCGGCACGCCAGGTGTCGCCATACCACGGTGAGGTGGACTGGGCGTGCAGCAGCAACCGGCGCAGCCCCTGGAACTGGATCGCGGCGATCTCGTCGCGCGAGCGCCACTGCGACGCCTCGAGTTCGCGCCAGTAGCGGAAGATCGACCGTCCATGCAGGCCGTCTTCATAGCCACGAATCATCCAGCGCCGGACGCGTGTGACGAACGGATCGGCACTCACTGGGGCACCGTCCGGTTGACGTGCTTGAGGAGGCCGAGATACAACGCCTCGTAGGCGGCGACGGTCGATTCGACCGAGAATTCGGCGACCGCGCGCCGGCGTGCGGCGTCACCGAAGCGCCGCATCCGGGCGGGGCTGGAAAAGAGCGCCGTCATCGCTCCGGCGAGCGCCGCAGGATCGCCCGATGGCACCAGGAATCCGGTCTCGCCCGGCACCACCACCTCGCGATTGCCGCCGACGTCGGTTGCGACCACTGGAAGACCCGCCGCCATCGCTTCGAGCAGCGTCAAGGCAATCCCTTCGCTGGTCGACGAAAGGACGAACGCGTCCGCCCGGGCAAGGAACGGGCGAATGTCCTGCTGCATGCCATGGAAGGTGACGGTCTCGCCGAGCGAGAGTTCGGACGCCAGCCGTTCGAGTGGATCGCGCAGTTCTCCATCGCCGACGATGTCGAGGTGGAACGCCGGCTCCTGGTCGGCAACGATCCGGGCGGCGCGCAGCAGTGTTTCCTGGTCCTTGACGAGATTCAGGCGTGCCACGTGCACCGCGCGCCATCCACCGGTTCGCTGCGGTACGGGGTTGCCGGCACGGACATCGATGCCGTTGCGGATCACGCGGATCCGGTTGGCGGGGACGTGCTCCACCGTTCGGGCGACCTCGGCGGCGTCGAGCGACACCGGTACCAGCGCGTCGGTCAGTTGTCCGGCGAACCGTTCGAGGAGGCGCCCCTTGAGGTTGAGCAATTGGTTGCGGCCATGCTTGGTGTGTACCAGCACCGGGACGTCGGTCACCATGCGCGCGACAGCGCCGTACTGATGCGGCGTAGGATTGTGGGTGTGGAGGATCGCGGGTCGCCGGCGACGCAGGTAGCGGCGAAGCGCCGCGATCGTCGCCACCGACGCGCCGGCACCGACCGGCTGGTCAAGCACGTCGACCGGAATGCCAAGTGCCTCGAACCGCGGTGCAAGTTCGCCGGCGCTGTGCAGGCAGAGCACCCGCGGCGCGAAGAGCGCGCGATTGGCATGCGCCGCGAGTGACAAGATCACCATCTCCTGTCCGCCGATGGCAACCGAGAAGACGCAGTGCACGACTTCCCACGGGGGGTGCCGATCGGTCATGGCAGCCGCCGGCACCGGAAGCCGATGTAGGAACTGCGACGCTCGAGGCCGAACCATTGTCCGGCACCATTCATCATCGAGAGGAGCAGGTCCGCGGGACCCTTCAATCGATCGAACGGCGGATCGAAGAAGCCAGCTTCCCGGTCGACCGCGAACCCGCCGCGAGCGAGGAAGGCGCGGAAGCCCGCGACCGAGTCGGCACCGATGCCGCCGTCCCAGACACGGCGTCCCTGGAGGCGGCGAATGAGGCGCAGCATCGAGTCGGGGTTCTGCACCATGATGACCAGCGTACCTCCGGGCCGCAGCACTCGGCGACACTCGGCGAGATACCCCTCCGCCGACGGCGCGAAGTGCATCACCACGATCGAGAAGACGACGTCGAACGAGGCATCGTCGAACGCAACGGCGCCCTCGTCGCACCGTGAAAACTCGACCGGGGCCCACTCGGCTGCTGCAAACTCGACGCGCGCCGGATCGATGTCGACGCCAATGATGCGGGTGAACTGTGGTGCGAGGCCTGCCGTGATGTCGCCCCACCCCGCGCCATAATCAAGCGCCGATCCGCCGAGCCCATCCGCCAGCGCGCGCACCGTCGACCACCGTCGCACCTGGTGGCGCGTCGGTTGCGCACCGCGCCGAAAGTTCGGCGGCGCCGGAGCAGCGAATCCCCGGAGTTCGATCGGACTCACGACGCCGGTACCGCCTCGTTGCTCGACGCTGACTCGGGGAAGACCCGCACCGACCGGTCGGTCGGATCGGCGCGCAGCGCCGCGGGCAGCGCGGGGCGGAAGAATTTCACCATCGCGCGCGAGACCAGGTCGGCGGCGCGGTGCGGCAATCCGCAGAAGCGCGCGGTCGAGAAGACCCGCCGGCGGAATGCCCAGTTCTTCAGGAACTGCTCGTTGTAGAACCGCCATCCCCACCGTTCGGCAAAGAGACGGTGGCTGCGATCCACGAGGGTGTCCGACCACCGGAAGGTGAAGAACCGCAGGTCTTCGATCGTCGGCCGGGTGTGAATGTTGTCGAAGATCACTTCCGCCTGTGGCACGCACCAGATCGGTACTCCCATCCGCTGCAGCTGGATGCCGATGTCGATATGCTCACGCACGACCATCGACGGGAAATCGATCTGGCGAAGGAGTGCGGTCTCGGCGAAGAACGTATGCAGCTCGAAGAAGTCGACCGTCCACGGGCCGGCGGGGACTTCGTCACGCGCCGCGCGGCGGAACGGCTTGTAGTCGAAGATGTAGTCCTCGCTGCCGACCGCGACCTTGCGCAGTTCGGAATGCGAAATGTGGACCCGCAGCTCGAGGCGCCTGGCGTCGATGTCGAGTCCTTCCCGCTCGAACGTGAGCGGCAGGATGGCGCGCATCCCGCGCGTTGTCGCGGCATCGAGCATCGCGGTGAGCCACCCCGGCGTCACGAACGTGTCGTTGTCGACCCAGCAGGTATAGGGCGTATCGATCCGACCGAGGTAACTGCGGAAGGCGTCCATCGGAATGGTGCGCCCGCAGGGGACGATCTCGAACGGCCGCCCGGCGCAGAGTTCACGCAGGTCGCGGACGGTGCGGCGCGAGTATCCGAAATCGAGAAACGCCAGCTTGACCGGCTCGGGGGTGTGTTCGAGGATCGATCGCGTGCACGCTTCGACGCTGCTGAAGCGATCCCGTGGCACGATGACGATCGTCACTGCTGGGGTATCAGACACGGTCACCTCGGTGGTCGACATCGGTTAGTGATCCGGCACCAGTGCACGGTAGAGCGCGACGTGGCGGCGGGCGTAGTGCCGCGCGTCGTAGAATTGCATGGCGCGTGCGAAGCCGCGTTCTCCGAGGCGGCGGCGCTCATCGCCGTCCCGCACCAGCCGGGCGACCTCGCGACCGAGCCGTTCGATGTCGTCAGGCGGGACGAGAATGCCGGTCCGTCCGTGGTCGATCAATTCGGGCATCGCGCCGACGGACGATGCGACAACGGGGAGGCCACACGCCATCGCCTGGACCACCACCAGTCCGAACGCTTCGAGCCGCGGCGTATGGATCAACAGATCCGCTCCCTGCAGCCAGGGGACCACATTCGACTGGAATCCATGGAATCGGACGCGGGTTCCCAGCGTCGCGCGGGCTTGCTCCTCGAGCGCCGCGGTTCGATCCGGGGCGCCGGTCCCGAGCACCGCCACGTTCCAGGGTGAGTTGCCAAGGAATCCCTCGGCTGCTGTGGCCGCCTGCAACGCGAGGTCGACCCCCTTTTCGGGACCGAAATGTCCGATGATCAGCGCCAGTGGCTCGTCGCCGATGCCCAGCGATTCCCGGAGACGGTGGCGAACTCCCGGGTCGGGCCTGAAATGGGTCAGGTCGATGCCGATGGGGATGACCGCGACCTTGCTCTTGCGGACCAACGTATTGGCAATGAAGTACTTGCGACGGTCGTCCGACGCCGTCAGGACGCGATCGATCAAAGGGAGGGAAATCGCGTTTCGCAGGAAATTTCTCGCCCCTTCGGTCTCGATTCCAAGACTGCGGTGGAAAGTCATCACCGTGCGGACTCGTGGATTGGTCAACCGTAGCGCCGACGCAACATACTGGCTTCCATGGTCATGCGCATGAATCACCGCCACCTGCCGCTCCCGGCAGATCCGGCGCACCTGCGAGAGCTCGGCCCGGGTCGGACGGGCCGCGAATGAGAGCCCGCCGACGAAATCGGCGCGGTCGGCGAATTCGGCGACTTCCGGCTCCGGATTCCTGAGCGCAACGAGCCCGCATTCTGCGCCGAGTGGGCGCAGATGGTCGATGAGGGTCAGGATCGCATCTCGTCGGCCACCCCGGGCAGCCGACAGCGTCAGATGGAGGACTCGCATAGGGTCTCTCGCTCATGAAGCAAGAAACGGGACAGTCGGCCCGTGACTTGCTCTGAAGCGGCTTCGTCCATTCTATTCGATTCACGATCCGCCCCGCTGCCCGCTCCGGGCCGACCGAATCACCTTGATGATTTGAGGACCTGCATGGCCGCCAATCCGACGACTCCGCTGCTGTCCACCCGAGCCCAGGGGCTCCTCCCCGCCCTGGTCACGCTGCTGGTCGTCGTCATGCTGTCGACCTTCTCGGATGTCGGAGTGACGGCGCTAGCGACGCAGTCGATCGGTGTCCAGTACCGGTTCCAGGTCGTCGGTCTCCTGCTGGCAAGCGCCCCGCAGCTCGCAGTGGTTCTCGTGCTGATCGCGTGGCTGGCGACGTTGAGCGGCCAGCGGCTGGCGGTGCGCGGCGCGTCGATCGCGGCGATCGTGATCGGTGTCCTCTTCCTGATCCTGATCCCGTTCTTCGGGCTCGACTTCCTGCAGTCGCGCCGGATGATCGCTGAAAGCCAGCTGCGAGGATTCACGATTGCGGGGCTCAAGACCGCGGGCTTTGCCGGACTCCTTGCGCTCCTCTTTGTGTGGGCGGGTTGGCGCGGGATCATGGCGAGCCAGCGTCTCGATGAAGGAGATTCCCGCCAGAAGGGCGAAGGGCTGGTGGTGGGCCAGCAACTCTAGTCCGGCGCGGCGCGGGCTTTCCCACGCTGGCGATCAGAGCGTGGGAAGGACCCGCTTCATGTCGGAGACGAGCGGTGCCACGACAGAGGTCGCCACGCTGTCGGCGTGCGCCACATCATTGCCGGTCACGGGAACGACGATCCGGACAAGCGCTTCCTCGGTCCGCCCGTGCAGTGCCGCGTCACGCAGCAATTCGTATTTCACCTTGAATTCATCATGCGCCACGCGGCCCCGGCCCTGGTACCAGTAATAGACCATCGCATTGTGGCCCTGGTTGACCACGCGATACCGGTTGACCGTGACGGGCCCGGTTGCCGTGGCAATCGTCCGCGCCCCTGACTCGACCGGCTCCCAGCCGTCTCCCGGGAGACAGTTCTTCGGGGAATGGATGCTCTTCCCCTGCCGCTGTTCGTCGTAGTATCCCACGTAGATGGTGAACGTCGGCGCGGTGCGCGAACCGTAGAAGCGCAGGACGTACGAACTCATCCCCGCCACGCGACGTTCGTCCGCGGCAATGGTGTCGTCGATCGCTGCAAGGCCGTTCATCGTTGGCGCAACGGTCGCAAGCGGTGCCCGCAACGGTACCGGTCCGGCGCGACGCGCGGCAACGGTGCCGTTGATCATGCACCCGGCGGCGAGAATTCCCGCGGGGATCCAGCTGCCGCTAGCCATGCAACGCTCCCGGAGCGACCTTGCGCTCGACCAGCCGGACAACTGCAGTGCAGCCCCCGAGAATCGCGAAGGCCGCAGCAAACATCAGCATTCCCTCGCGCTCGTGCGCCAGCCCGGTGCCGAGTGATGGATCGACGAAATGAATCAGGAACGCGGTGAGGAAGATCCGGACGCCGTTGAGCAGCACCGCCACCGGAACGACCAGTGCCACCAGGACGATGCGCGACACCACGGTGCCGAGGTACATGCCGCCGAGGAGCACACCCAGCGCCACGAGCGCCGACAGCGATCGCAAGCCACTGCACGCCTCGGCGACGAAGAGGAGCGCTTCGGGAATCTGGATCACATTCCCCTGGGTTCGCACCGGTATATGACGCCAGTGGATCATCGCCGTGCCGAGACGTGACGCCCGGAACTGCAGCGGGATCGCCAGCTGGTTGATAAACAGGGCGGGGAGCGGAATCGCCAGGAGCAGCACGATCAGCGGCAACCACCAGCTGCGGACCTGCCGCCAGCCAAAGCAGAAGACGATGAGCCCGACGATCGCGAGCCAGATCGCAAATCGCTGCGAAAAGAATTCGGCCGCGATCGACCCGAGAAGCCGGATCAGCGTCGCGGCGACGAGAATGATCGTCCCGCCGCGGCGATCGGGTGCCATGTCGGTGCGGAGCCCGGTGCGCCACGCCAGCCAGACGGCGACCGGGAAAAGCAGCAGGCCGTAGTTGGCGTCGTCGTCGTGCATCCAGTCATGGAACAAGGTCGAGACCGGCGACGCGAACAGGAGCACGAAGGCGACCGCGGCGGCGCAGACCGGAAGCCAGGTCGCCAGAGGCCACTCACGAACCGCGAGGGCCGAGACCGGCCGGACCGGCGCCGCGCTGGCGGTCGGTGCTACCATCCACCCTTCCGGAACAGCATCACCGGAATCGTCTTGAGCATGATCCGGAGATCCTCCCAGATGCTCCGCCGGGCGATGTACTCGAGGTCGTGCTGCACCTTGAGCTTGACGTCCTCGACCGAGGTGTCGTACTGCAAGTGGACCTGCGCATGCCCGGTGATCCCGGGGCGAACGCGCTGGCGGCGCTGGTAGTCGGGGATCTGCTCGCGGAGCGACGTGAACAATTGCGGACGTTCCGGACGCGGACCGACCAGATTCATGTCGCCGCGGATGACATTGAGCAATTGCGGCAACTCGTCGAGACGGCAACTGCGCAGGAATCCGCCGACCAGCGTGAGGCGGTTATCGCACGTCGACGCCCACACCGCCTGTCCGGCGGCTTCCGCGTCGATCTTCATCGTGCGGAACTTCACGATCGTAAATGGACGGCCGCCGCAATCATCGAGTCGCCGCGTCGACCCGGCACGTCCGGTGCGCCGATCGGCCCGGCGCCGAAGATCGAGGCCGACGCGCGTCTGGGTGTAGAAGACCGGGCCGCGCGACGTGAGCTTCACCACAATTGCGATGACGATCCACGCGGGCAGCGATGCGACGAGAATCAGCGTGGCCACCACGACGTTGAGCCCGCGGATCAGCCGTTCGTCGCGTGACAGGCGCCGCTCTGCGACCCCCTGAACCACGGTCGTGGCGGGGCGGGTGCGGGGAATGGGCGTGTCTTCGGCGCGAGGCATCGTTGACGTCAAAGGACCAGACATGGCAGTGTGCTAGAGGACAATATGGACAAGATACACCAACCCTCCGAGAGCCGTCGCGCCACCAATGATCCGCCAGAACAACGCAGCGGACGGCTTGGTGGCCAGGGTGATCTCGTCACCCGCCTGGACGTTGAGCTGATCGAGCGTAAGCCCCTTCTGTACCGCATCGGCGAACTCATCGCCATCGACGATGATGCGATCACCGCGCTTGA
This sequence comes from Gemmatimonadales bacterium, assembly GCA_036500345.1. Taxonomy (NCBI): domain Bacteria; kingdom Pseudomonadati; phylum Gemmatimonadota; class Gemmatimonadia; order Gemmatimonadales; species Gemmatimonadales bacterium. The sequence continues at coordinate 158,121 of DASYCE010000002.1, forward strand.
TCGTGGACTTGTTCCAGCGCACGTTGTTTGCCGGACCGCCGGCGTCGATCATGATCTCTTCGCTCATCAGTCGCGACGCTGGCGCCTGGAAGAAGCCCGGCTTGTTGAGCGCGCCGAACATCGAGATCCGCACGAAGGTCGTCGCCGTGACGGCGGGGTCGTTGACGACGCGCTTGAGCTGCTGGGTCAGATAGGCCTGCACCTCCGACCGGAGGATCCCGTGCATGTCGATCGATACCCCACCCGGGAGATCGAGCGTCCCGCGCGGTGAAATCGTGTATGTCGCGCTCAACCCTGGTTCCGTCAGCACTTCCACCTTGATCTCATCTGCGGGGTGGATATCTCCATTGGTGAGCCGATCACGAATCACATCGGCAGCCGCCTGTTTCGACATCCGAAGTGCCTGGCTGTACGCAGTCGAGGTGAGGCCGCGCTGAATGTCGTCGAGCGCAGCCTGCAATTCGGCTCGCGTCACCATCGGCCGCTTGGCCGCAACGAGCGCCGTATCGCTCTGCATCGTTGTCGGCTGCTGCGTCGGCACCTGCGCAGACGCCTGTACCATCACACCGACGACAAGCGCGCCGGCGACCAGCTGGCAGATCCTCACGCGATTTTCTCCCGCGCAGACAGGTTAGGACGAACGAACCGGGATAAAAGCACATCCCATGCTCACCGCGGCGCAATTCCAACACTCACAGTAAGTCACGGGCCGCGAACAACTTAGGCAAGATCGCGGCCACGCATGGTCACCATGGTGCGACGAAGTTGTTGCAATACATCTACGGATCGCCGTGAATTTGCAACACTGTGGGGCGAGCAGTCGGCAACACCCCTCGTTGGTTCCATGCTGGCTCGGCAGAAACATTGCACGGGGATCACCTTCCGGGCTGGTGCTGGGTGCGGCCTACAGTTGCGGTGCTGTTGTATAAATTTAGTGGCCACAACGGGTTACACACTTCATTCGGCTCGCCGATCTTTTCCCTTGGCTCGGTCTGGAGCGTGGCGCCTTGTCACAGAACTGTCGCGCGGGCGCATCGGATTTGACCCGCCTATCGTCATTCGAAGCTGTAGAGAGTCCCTTGTCGACTGCGGACACCCTGACCGAGCGAGCCACTCCGGTTATTCTGATCGCCAACGATCAGGAATGGACCGCTCGCGCAGTCGAGAGCATCCTGGCCGCAAGCGGGTACAAGGTCACCCACGCGTATACCGCCCGGGAGACCCTCCGGCTCGCTGTCGAAACCGACCCCGATCTCGTCATCCTCGATCAGCAGTTGCCTGATTTCTCCGGGCTCGAGGTCTGCCAGCAACTGCGGGCCAATCCGCAATTCGGGTCCTCGCTTCCGATCATCATCACGACCGCCGGTCCGTCGGGTCGGCCGCAGCGGCTGAACGCCTACGCGGCGGGCGCGTGGGAGTTCTACGGCCAACCGCTCGACTCCGAAGCGTTGCTGCACAAGCTCGGCGTCTACCTCGCGGCCTATCGTGACACGCGGCGTCTCCGTCGCTGCGCGATGATCGAAGAGGGGAGCGGATTGTACACTCGCTGGGGACTGGCGCGGCGCGCCACCGAATTGATCGGCGATGCCAAGCGACTTGGCCGCGCCGTCGGATGTGTCGGCTGGTCGATCCTCAGCGGCGAAGGGACTCCCCGTATCACCGAGGCCGTAGCGGCATTCCGCGGCAACGCGCGGTCGGCTGATGCACTCGGTCGCCTCGCGTCCGGTGACTTCATTGCGGTCGTACCAGGCGCGACGACCGACGGGGCCGAACGGATGGCCGACCGCTTTCGCGATCTGCTGGCACACGCCGCCGAGATTGCGGTCGAACGGGTTCGCTCGACGGTCGTCGTCGTCGACGATCCGTCGTTGCTCCCGCCGGATGGTGATCAACTCGTCGACCGGATGGCGCACGCCCTCGCCGGCTGACCGCTCATTGCCCGGTAAAGACACAGGCCCGATCTCGAACGAGACCGGGCCTGTGCGTTTTTCGCCGCTGCGTTCCACTCAGGGAATCGGCGTGGCCCCGCTCGTCGCCGGGAGCGACGGCCGCTCCGTCGGTTCGTCGGTGGCGCCATAGCCGTAGCTGTACGAGTAGTACTTGTAGTCGTTCATCGTCGACCGGACGTCGTTCAGCACCGCACCGATGAGACGAATCGGCAGCTGGTCGACGATCTGCAGTTTCGCCTCGGCGAGGTCGCGTTCGGTTGCCCCCGCACGAAGCACCAGGACCAGATTGCCGGTCAGCGTACCGAGCACGAACGGATCGATACCGGCGCCGAGCGGCGGCGTATCGACGACGATCACTTCGAATTGTTCCCGCATCGCCGCCAGCAGTTCACGCATCCGGTTCGTGCCGAGCAGTTCCGGCGCGTTGCGCTTGCGCGAGCCCCCCGTGATCAGCTGCAACTTCGGATGCGACGTCGGGCGAAGCAGGTCGCGCATCGGCAATTCGCCGGCGAGATAGTCGAGGAGTCCCGGCCGCCGCTCGGCACCAAAGGTCCGGTGCAGTTCGCCGCGGCGCGAGTCACCGTCGATCAGCAGCGTGCGATAGCCTGACTCGGCGAACGACAACGCGAGATTCGAGGACACCAGCGATTTGCCGTCGCCCGGTGATGGACTCGAGATCGTCAGCATCACCGAACCCTCGCCCAGCGCGTGCGCCAGGTTGAGGCGTACGGTGCGGAACGATTCGATGACCTGCGCTGCTTCCTCGGCCGACGGTTGTTCGCCCTTGGCGCGGCGAATCTCCGGAATCACACCGAGAATGGTCAATCCGAGACCGCTGGTGATCTGGTCGGCGTAGCGGACCCGCTTGTCGGTCATGTCGAGCAGGAGTGCCAACCCAAGGCCGGCGCCGAGGCCGACAATGGCCCCGAGGATGATCATCAGCGACGCGCGATTTTTCTGCGGCTGGAACGGCGCGTCCGCGGCATCGAGCACCGCGACGTCCGGCACCGCGGTCGCTTCACGTGCGCGCGCAGCGTACACCTGCTTGGTGAGGTCGGCAACGACACTCTCGTCGACCGATTTCCGTCGCTGCAACTCGGATTCCTCGATCGACCGCTGCGGAATGTCGTGCAACTCGCCCTTCTGGATGCCAATTTCGGAATCGCCACGGGCGATCATCGAGTCGAGCAGCGTCAGGTCGGCACGGGTATACGTCGGAATCGTGACGGTGCGCAGCCGGTGAATATCCTGCACGTCGCGCGGCATGTTGATCTTGCCGTCGGGTGTGACCATCGAATCGGTGTAGCGGCCCTTGTTCTGGCGGTACCGGAGTTCGTCAGCCATCAATTCGTTGACGTAGCTCATGAGCTCCGGCGAGAGCTTGGTCACGGGATTGAGGGCGTACGCGTCGGCGACCGCGGTGTCACCTCGCTGCAGTCGCGTCAGCGCGGAGGCGAGATCGCGTCGCTCCTTGCGCAGCGTCTCGACTTCATTGCGCTTGTTGAGGAATTCCGCGTAGGCGCCGGGGGTTGTCGATTGCAAGCCGGGTGCAACCGCCAGGTCCTGCCGGGGCAGCGTGATCGTCTGGATCTGGAAGCGCTGCAGCGTGGCGTCGTCCGCATCGAGCTTGCCCTGCGCTTCGACCAGCTGGGAATCGAGGGCGCGAGCGGCAATGGTGAAATCGTGGCGCTTGGTCAGCGCCGCACCCTGGACGAACTGCGCCATGATGTCGTTGAGCGTCCCGGCGGTCGGCTCGGACTCCTGCCCCGTGAAGACCAGCGTGATGAAGCGCGGATTCCGGGGCGGTACGACCGTGACGGTGAGATTGGAAATCACCTTGTCGGCGGCTTCGTGCGTGGTGACGGCGGTGAAGTCGAAGGTCTGCCCGTACCAGCGGCGTTCGATCAGCGGCAGCCACTGGAAGCCGAAGGCACGCCCGGCGCTGTCGCCGGCGACGCCCTGCTCCTTCTGCGACGTGACGATGTCACTCAGTTCCCAGCGCTTGCCGTCCTCGGAAACCTTGAACCGGTAGTTGCCGGGGCGGTAGTTGGCGCCGATATCGAAGCCGTTGAACAGCCCGGCGTTCGGACCGCTCGGTCCCTGCGGCAGCGGTGGGCCGCCGACGCGCTTGGGGCCGGTGATATATAGCCGGCGGGCTTTCACGACCGGCTCGATGACCGCGTAGCTCTGGATGTATTCCCGCCACTGGTCCGACTGGAAGGTCGGGCTTTCGCTCGGCGCGATCTGCAGCTTGGCACGCACCACGAAACTCGGCGGCCGAAGCCGGCTGACAAGGTATCCGCCGCCGAGGCCAACGAGCGTCAAGAGAAGGACCAGCCACTTCACCCGCCTCACCGCACCGAGATAACGGAGCAGCGGACTGGTCCGCGGACCGCCGCTGGCACCGGTGAGCGGCGACCCGGGCACCAGCCCAGGTGAACCGATCGGGGCGGGAAGGGATCCGGAATGTGAAGCAAGGTTCGTCATAGGCTCTGCACTTGGAGTAATCCAGACGGAACCGGGTTCCGGCCCCGCCGTGGTGTAGTACGCAAACATGATACCGCAGACCGCAGCCACAAGGCTACAGCTGTCGTAGTAGTGTTGTTGGCTACTTGCAACGTATCGTAGTTGTTGCGCAACACGGATGCGCTATTGAGGCAACGATATAGCTTAGATGGCGGTTGGTTCGATGGACCGGCACCACAGGTGCGGCACGTTTTTCGCCTTGGGTGACTGCTGGACCAATCCCACGCCTGACGTTGAGGAGTTGCGACGATGACCGCTGTATCCGGGGCCGGAACCGATGTTGGCTCCAGCGAGCCGCTGGGGGGACGGGATATTCTTTCCCTTCCGGCGGACGTCAAGGCTTCGATCCGGGTGCTGATCGTCGACGACGAGCGGACCCTGCGCGAAAGCTGCGCGTCGGTCCTTCGCGGCGAAGGGTATAACGTCACACTGGCTGGGCGGGGCGAAGAGGCGCTCGATCTGGTACGGCGGCGGCAGTTCGACCTGGTGCTGGTGGACTTGTTCATGTCACAGGTTCCGGGACTGGAGCTGCTCAACGCCACGCTCGAAGCGAACCGCGACTGCCTCGTGGTGGTGATGACCGGAAATCCGAGCGTTCCGTCGAGTATCGAAGCGTTGCGCATGGGGGCGTGGGACTATCTCCCCAAGCCGTTCTCCGCGACGCATCTGCAGATTCTGATCGGGCGGGCGTCGCACGCCGTGATGAAGGGGCGCGAAGCCGCCGACCTGCGGTTGCAGGTGATGCGCCAGCACTCGCATTCCGACACACATGCGCTGATCGGTATTTCTCCCGCGTTTCGCAAGGCGGTGGAGCTGGCGCGCAAGGTCGCGCCGACCGACGCCTCGGTGTTCATCAGCGGCGAGAGCGGGACCGGCAAGGAAGTCATCGCCCAGTTCATCCATCAGCATTCCCGCCGGGTGAAGAAGGCAATGGTGCCGATCAATTGCGCGGCATTGCCGGAGCCGCTGCTCGAGTCGGAGATGTTCGGCCACCGCAAGGGTGCCTTCACCGGGGCCGACCGCGACAAGCCCGGCCTGCTCGAGACCGCCAACGGCGGGACGCTCTTCCTCGACGAACTCACCGAGATGTCGCTGCCGCTGCAGGCGAAGCTGCTGCGTGTGGTGCAGGATGGCGTGGTTCGCCGGGTCGGCGCCGAAACGGGCGACTCGGTCGACGTGCGATTCGTCTCCGCGACCAACCGAGATCCGCAGGAAGCGGTGGATCGTGGCGTCCTGCGCAGCGATCTCTTCTATCGGCTGCGGGTCGTGCCGATCACGCTGCCGCCGTTGCGCACGCGAGTCGAGGACATCGCCATGCTCGCGAATCACTTTCTCGGCGTCTTCTGGCATCGTCATCGCCAGATGCCCGACCGCGCGCCGCGGCTGAGCGAGTCGACGATCGAGTACCTGCGTTCGCGGGCGTGGCGCGGCAACGTGCGCGAACTGCAGAACGTGATCGAACATGTGGCGGTCCTCGTGGAACCGGAGCAGGTGATCGAGCCGGGTGACATTCCGATCTACGACGACGCCGAGGTCGTCCCGGAACGCACGGCGGCGCCGCAACTCGATGGTCCGTTCCACGACGTGAAGGACCGCGTGATCGCGCAATTCGAGCGCGACTACCTCACCCGGCTGGTGGCCCGGGCCGCGGGCAACATGTCGAAAGCGGCACGGCAGGCCAACATCGACCGCACCACGCTGTACCGGTTGATGGAGAAGCACGGGCTGCAGCGCGACGACCGCGGGGAGTAACGTGGCGCTCTCGGCCGCGGCGCGTCAGCGCCTCGATGAAGCGGCCGGGGCATTGGTCGACAGCTGGCGCGCCTTCTCCGAGGACGCGCTTTCGCAGGCGGAAGTCGCCGCCAGCGTGGCCGATGTCGTGGCCCGTGTGGCCGACGCCTGCAACGGCGGTGTCCCGACCGACGATCATGCCGTGTCTGCGCTCACCCGGCGGGTGGTGACGCTGCTGCGCCGGCAGCTGCTGCTGCAGAGTGACGGTGACGGCCAGGACGTCTTGAGACTGTTGCACGGTCTCGAGCAGGTGGCCAGCGGCCTGGAGCCGAGGTGGTCGGAGCGATTCCAGGATCGGATGACCGGACCGAGCGGTCTCGACCTCATCGTCGAAGTCGCCCACGATCTTCGCTCACCACTCACGTCGATCCTCTTTCTCGCCGAAACGATGCTGCACGGCCGGAGCGGTCCGCTGACCCCGCTCCAGGAGCGCCAGCTCGGGCTGGTGTATTCCGCGGCGTTCGGGCTCAACGCTGTGGCGAGTGACGTGATCGAGCTGGTCCGCGGCGGAGACCGTCTGGTGGGGCGGGAGGCGCAGCCGTTCTCGATCGCCGAGGTCATCGAGGCGGTGCGGGACATCGTCCTTCCGATCGCCGAAGAGAAGGGTCTCGAACTGCGGTTCGAAGCGCCATCGAGTGACCTTCGCCGCGGGCATCCGGGCGCCATCAATCGGGTTCTGCTCAATCTCACCACCAACGCCCTCAAGTTCACCGCCGAAGGGTTCGTCGAGGTGCGAATCGTCGAGATCGGCGGCGACATCATCGAATGCTCGGTGCGCGACACCGGGCGCGGCATTCCGGTGGCCGCGATGCCGACGCTGTACGAGCCGTTCCGGAGGCGCCAGCAGGCGGGTGACTACGCGTTCTCGGGATCGGGGCTCGGGCTGTCGATCTGCCGCAAGCTCGTCGAGGCGATGGGAGCAGAACTTTCGGTCAAGACGGTCCAGGGGGAAGGGACCTGCTTCGCGTTCCGGCTGGAGCTGCCGATTGCCGATCAGGGAGCACTGATCAGCTGATGGGACGGTGCCGCCCGCGGCCGTCCGGGCGACGGCCGATTACATTTGGTTCACGCGGACGCAGGCGCCACTGGGGCGCCGTGCCGCTTTACGTGCTGTCTCGATCATCGATTGTCGCCGCCGCCGCGCCTTGTGGCGCAGTGCGCGGCTGACGCCGAGACCGGGGACGGCCCAGACAATGGTATCGTCGTGACTTCGCACTCTGCCCATCGGGCCGGGCGGCAGCAGGCCGCTGCGCCGGCTCACCATGTTCCCTCGATCGCTCCCATTCATCATGCGCCGAACGCGGCGCTCCTCATCGACTTCGACAACGTCACCCTCGGCATCCGGTCTGATCTCGCCAAGGAGCTCCGGACGCTCCTCAACAGCGACATCATCAAGGGGAAGGTGGCGGTGCAGCGGGCCTACGCCGACTGGCGGCGGTACCCGCAGCACATCGTCTCGCTCTCGGAATCGTCGATCGACCTGATCTTTGCGCCGGCGTTCGGGACCGCCAAGAAGAACGCGACGGACATCCGTCTCGCCGTCGACGCCATCGAACTGGTGTTCACGCGGCCGGAAATCGGCACCTTCATGCTGCTCTCGGGCGACAGCGATTTTTCCTCGCTAGTGCTCAAACTCAAGGAATACGGGAAGTACGTCATCGGTGTCGGGATCCGCGAGTCGGCCAGCGACATCCTGATCCAGAATTGCGACGAGTATTACTCATACAGCGATCTCGCCGGCCTCAGCAAGGAAGCAGACAGCGCCGGCCCGCCGCGCGACCCGTGGGAGCTGGTCACGGAGGCGGTGCAGCAGATGGTGCGCAACGGCGATGTGATGCGCGCCGACCGGCTCAAGCAGGTGATGCAGCAGATCGATCCCGCGTTCGACGAGGGCGCCGCGGGGTACAGCCGCTTCAGCAAGTTCGTCACCGAAGCCGGCACGCGCGGGTTGATCAAGGTGATCAAGCAGGAGAACGGCCAGCTCGATATCGCACCGGTCACATCGGCTCCTGCGCGCGGCGGCAGTGGTCGCGGGGCGGCGCCTGCTGCGACGGCGGCCGAGCCCGCCGAGGGTGCCGCGCGCGGTGGACGTCATCGTCGCGGTGGTCGAGGGCGGTCGCGAGGCGGCGCGGCCGAGGAAACTCCGGCTCCGCGCGCCGCGGTCGCCGCCGCTCCCGCAACCTCCGGACTCACGCTCGCCGAAGCGTTCCACCTCCTGTCACGTTCGCTCGGCGAACTTCCGGCACCGGTCCAGCACGAAGCGCTGCGCGCGCGGATGGCGGTACTCCATGGCAAGGAAGATCCGCTCCTCGACGCCGACCGGTTCGGCAAGCTGCTGCGCCAGGCGAACGACGCCGAGGTGGCCGACGTGCGCATGGTCGCCGAGAATCAGTACGAGGTCTCGCCGCACAAGGCCGACCTCGCGCTCCAGATGTCACGGCAGCCCGAGGCGCCGGCGGTGGAAGGAGCGGCCGCCACGGCGCGCCCGACTGCCGCGTTGCGCTTTCGCGGCGGTTCGTCGCGATCGACGACGCGTCCACCCGAACTGCAGATGGTCGGTGTCATCGATCTCAAGCCGGCGCTCGCCAACACCGTCGAATTGCCGATCCCGACGGTGACGCCGAGCACGAGTGAACCGGATGCAGCGGAGGAAGCGGAGGGAGAAGTGCCTGGTCGTCGCGGGAATCGGCGAGGGAAGCGGGGCGGGAAGCGGCATCGCGCCGGCGAAGCGGCGGTTGAAGCAGCCGCAGCGCCGAGCAATGCGCCGGTCGTCGCGCCTGAACCGGCAACCACCGGTGGCGCTGCTCCGCGCGCATCGAAAGGGGCGAAGCGATCGCCACGCCGGACTTCGAAACCGCTCGCCGGCTGAGTCCGCGCGCGGTGATCGTGGCGCGCGATCTCCTCGGACGAACGCTCGCCTCCGATCTCGGGGGCGAACGTGTTTCCGGGATCATCGTTGAGACCGAAGCGTACCTCGGCGTGCACGACGCGGCGTCGCACGCCTGGCGATATCGGCGTCGGCGCGCGACCCACGGTGTCTTCGCGCCGGCCGATACGTGGTATGTCTACCAGTCGTACGGCATTCACTGGTGCCTCAACATCACGGCGCCGACCGGCGAAGATGGAGCAGCCGTGCTGATCCGCGCGCTGGTTCCCCGGAGCGGTCTGGAGGCGATTCGTTCGCGCCGCGGCGCTGTCGCGGACCGTCACCTCGCCAATGGTCCGGGGAAGGTCGGCCAGCTGCTTGCCCTCACCGGAGCGGAGAACGGTATGCGCCACACGCGTCGAAGCGCGCTGCGATTGACGTCGACGCCCAGCATCGCGGGGCCGATCGACGTCACGCCGCGCATCGGGATCAGCCAGGCGGTGGACTGGCCGCTCCGGTTCCTGCTGCGGGTCGATCGATGACCGCATGGCGGATCGCATGACGCGCGACCGGTCGCGGCAGCGGCTGGTGATCGTCGGCGCCGGGCTGTGCGGTTCGGTGCTCGCGATGCGGCTGCGAAGCGCCTTCGAGGTAACCGTCGTGGAGCAATCCGCGAGGCGACATCCACTCCTCGATGATATCGACTGTCCGACCGGTGGTGTGACGACCACCATCAATCGTGCGGCCGGGCTCGGTGGAACCACAAATTACTGGCACAACGCGCTGATCGAACTTGATCACGACGATCTTCGCGGGTGCGGACTCGACCCGACCGACATGGCGCCGTGGTACCGGCGGGCGTGGTCGTTCTTCCTCTCCGACGCGCAGATCGCGGAGACTGCGGCCATCGGCGACCGCAACGCCGCGGCGACCCCTGTGACGGCGCGCGCGGCGCACATGGTGGTGCCGCAGGGGCGAGTCAACGCATGGACGTTCGCGCAGAAGGCCTTTGCGGGTCCCGACGCGACGATCCGATACGGACGGGTGGAGCGGATCGAAGGAGCCGATGGAACCGCTCCCGCGCGGGTCATCGTCCGCGGCGACGACGGCGTCTCGGTCCTGGAGGCCGATCAGGTCATCGTTGCGGCGGGCGGCCTGGCAACGCCGGTGATTCTCGCCGCGTCGATCTCCCGGTTCGGGACGTGCCTCGGCGGCTATCACGATCACCCGATGGCGTATGTCGGAAAGGTGCAGCTGCGCCCGGACAGCATGCTCAAGCAGATCTCGTGTGTCGACAGCGGACCGCTGAGCATCCGCACCGGGTTCGTCTACCAGGCGAAGGGGCTCAAGGCGGTGTTCTACCTCCGGCCCGCGCTATCGCTCGACCTGCGATCGATCACCGGTGAAGCGCGGTACGTGCTCTCGGATCTGCGCAACGATCCGTTTTCGCCGCGCAAGATCATGCAACTGCTCGGAAACATCGAGGCGATTCGCGAGGCACTCCTGTTCAAGACGCGCGCCGGTTTTCGCGGCGACTACTATTCGATCCTGATGCTCGGCGAACAGCTGCCGATCGCCGATCGCGGCGTGCTGCTGCCCGCGTCTGGGCGTCCCCAACTCAACTGGCAGGTGCGGGACGATGAGGACGCCTCGTATCAGGAATGCCTGCGGCAATTCCTCGCCGGCATGTCGCATGACATCGTCGCCCAGCGCCTCGTCGAACCGTCGCGGTGGGACTATCGCACTGCTGCGCACCATTCCGGTACGGCGCGAGGCTTCCTCGATCCGGCGGCGCGAGGGCTCGATTTCTTCGCCGTGCCGGAAATTCCCGGCGTCTTCGTCTGCGACGGCTCGGTGCTGCGAAGCGGTGGCGTGGCCAACAGTGGCCTCACGCTGGTCGCGCTGTCGCTCCGCCTCGCCGACCGGCTGATCGCGGAGCGCGCGTGAGTACCACCGCAAATCGCGCGGTGGTGCACGAAGGGGATCGACCGAATCCGTTTCGTCAGGCGGCCAGAGCAGTCCTCCTGCGCGTGGTCCCGCGTTCAATGCTCATCGCCAGTCTCCCACGGGGATCGGGGTCGGTTGCGCTCACCTTCGACGATGGCCCGCACCCGGTCTGGACGCCGAAGATTCTCGATGCCCTCGGCGCCGCGGGAGCCCGCGCGACCTTCTTCCTGATCGGCGCGCACGCAGCAGCGCATCCCGATGTGGTGCGCCGCATCGCGGCGGAGGGGCACGCTGTCGGACACCACTCGTGGACGCATTCGGAACCGGCTGCGACGTCGGCGAAGATGCTCCTGCAGGAAACGGCACAGACGCGGCGGCTTCTCGAAGACCTGACGGGCGCGCCGGTACCGCTCTTCCGGCCTCCGCACGGCAAGCTCACGACGACAAAACTGATCGGCGTCTGGCGCCAGCGAAACGCGATCGTGCTCTGGAACGAGGATCCGAAGGATTTCCGGATGGCGGCGGCCGACGAATTGGTTGGCTGGGCACGGACCCGGACGTGGCGACCCGGTGAGATCATCCTCCTGCACGACGTGCACGAGCACACCGCGGCGGCGATACCGGCGATCCTTGCGGCAACGCCGATCCGATTCGTTGCACTGGGAACACCGCATGCCGGCTGATCGGAGATTCGACCACGGTGCGCCGATCACCTATCTCTACTTCGGCACCGACTGGGAGGCGGAGAACCGCACCTCGGCGCATCACGTTGCGCGCTGGCTCGGCGGGCGTTCGCAACTCCGCTACTTCGAGTGCCCGGGGTTGCGCGCGCCAAAGACGACCGGCCGCGACATGCGGCGCATGGTTGCCAAGATCGTCGGGGCGTTCAAACCGGCGCGCACGCCTGCACCGCAGGTCGAGGTCCGGACCCTCCTGCAACTCCCCTTTCGTCGAGTGCCCGGAGTTCACGCCTTCAACCGCTGGTGGCTGCGGCGCTCGGTGCGGCGCGTCGCCGCCGACGCCAGGCGGCGGGGCGGGGCGGTGGTGTCGTGGTTCGCGGTGCCGCATGTCGGCGCGCTGGCGGGAGAGGTCGGCGAGGATCTCATCGTCCAGTATTGCGTCGACGATTACTCCGCGCTGCCCGATATGGATGCGTCGGACGTCGCCGCAATGGACGCTGCGCTGAGCAAACGCGCCGACCTCGTGTTCGTGACGTCGGCGACATTGGTCGAGCGCAAGCAGCAGGTCTCCCGGCACGTTGCGGTCGCTCCCCATGGGGTCGACGTGGCACACTTCCGGCGCGCGACAGACGAGCAGGCGACAGTTCCTGGCGATATCCGGGAGCTGCGGGGGCCGGTGATCGGATTCTTCGGCTTGATCGAGGCGTGGATCGATCTCGATCTCGTGGCAGAGCTCGCCACGAGGCATCCCGACTGGCAGTTCGTCCTGATCGGCCGAGTCGCCGTTCCGGAAAGCACGCTTCCGACGCAGCCCAATCTGCACTTTCTGGGGCGCCGGCCCTACGAATCACTGCCGTCATACGGACGCCGGTTTGACGTGTCGATCATTCCGTACCGGATGACGACACAGGTTCATCACGCCAATCCGATCAAGCTGCGCGAGTATCTCGCCATGGAGAAGCCGATCGTCGCCGTTTCGACGCCGGAACTCGACAAGTTCGCCGACGTGGTGACGATTGCCCGCACGGTGGACGAATGGGACGCGGCGCTCGTTGCCGCGCTCGCGCCAGGGGACCGCAGCGCCGAGCGCGCCGCGAGGCGTGCCGCTGCCGATGCGATGACCTGGGATGCCCGGCTGCTTCGTGTCGAGTCGATCGTGACCGACGCCCTCGCGGGGCGGCCATTTGCGCCACCACCGGTCTCGCGCTGACGATGCGATGCGTTGCGGTGACCGGTGCGGCCGGCAGAATCGGTGCCCCGCTGGTGCGGCAGCTGGTCGCCGCCGGCGTGCAGGTGCGGGCGCTCTCCCGCCGCCGTCGTGAATCGCCGCCGGGAGTCGAATGGATCACCGGTGACCTGCTCGAACCACGGACACTCGCGGCGCTCGTCGACGGTGCGGACGTCGTGGTCCACGCCGGCGGTCAACTTGACGGTGCGCCCGAGGAGGTCGAGCGATCGCTGGTCGAGGGGACGCGCGCCGTGCTCGATGCGGCCCGCGCAATCCGGATGGTCCACGTCAGTTCACTGGTTGTCCTCCAGACGGCGCGGCGAGCTGAGAACATCGACGAGGAGTCGGCGCTCGAGCCGATGCCGGAACGGCGGGGGATCTACACCCGCGCCAAGAGTGCGGCCGAGGCGCTGGTGCGATCGCGGGGTGCCACGCAGGACGTCGTCGTGGTGCGCCCCGGGATCGTGGTCGATGACACGGTGACCGTGCCGACATCGGTCGCTCTCGCCGTCGGGCCGATCGATCTGTTCGTCGGTCCACGCAACGGGACGATGCCGCTGGTGCATTCGGAGGATGTCGCCAGTGGATTGATCGTCGTCGCCGGCCGGTCGCCTCGCGGCGACGTCGTGCACCTGGTCGATCCGCTGCCCGTGACCCGGGACGCATTGCATGCCCGGCTCAAGGCACGGAGCAGGCGGGGAACGCCGGTCCCGGTGGGAGGAATGATCGTCGGATTGGCGAGAATGATGAGTGCGATGCCGTTTCCGACGGTCGGCAACGCCGCGTATCGACTCGCCTCCGCGGGATCGGACCATCGCTGGCCGGTGCGGCGGGCGGACGATCTGGGCTGGCGGCCGTCGCATCTCGCGAACTGGCTGGGCACTTCCCGATAACAACCGCGTCCCGGACCTTGCGGGCCGGGACGCGTGTGCAGCGATGCGTGTTACCTCACGTCGGCTAGTTGCCGCCGAGTCCGTTGATCCCTTCGCGCGCGCTGCCGAGGCCGATGCGGAGCCCGCCGAGGAGCGACTGGCCCGCTCCCTTGAGGAGCTTGTCGTCGCTCGGCGCGGTATTGGCTTCATACTGTCCGAAGACAGTGAAACGCTTCCACCGTCCCTGCACACCCGCCACAAAGCTGAGGAATGCGCTTGCGCTGGCATCCTCTGCCGCGCTCAGCGTGGCCGCATCCTGTACCGGCCCCTGCGAGAGTGACGGGTCAAGGCGCGGGCCGACCACCTGCATGATGCCGAGGCCGGCGCCGAAATACGGTTCGACCGGTCCGGCGATCGGGAACGCCATCGCGGCGGCCTGATAGCGCCGGATATCGTTGAAGAGGACCTGCTGCGTCGCGTGCTCGTTGGTGCCGATCCCTTCATCGACGCTGAGCAGCAACCCGCCGCGGTGTGCCATGATCAGGACCTGCCCGCCGACCGACGGCACCACCTTCGTATTCTGGAAGCGGGTCTGGTACGCCATGATGCCGGCGTTGAGGCCGAGCTTCCAGGTATACGAGTCGTCCCGCTGTGCGAGAGCGGCAGCGGGAAGGGCCGTGGCGAGCACGATGGCGGCGATCGCGACACGGGGTCGGAGGAACGTCATCGAAGGATCTCCTGAAGAGTGCGTTGAGGCTGTCCGCCGCAAGGAACAGACCGTGGGTTCAAATCAGACCAAGTTGGCTGCCGACCCGGGAAAATGCGGCGAGAGCCTCGTCGAGGTCTTCCCGGGTGTGGCCTGCCGAGATCTGGCAGCGGACTCGTGCCTCCCCCTGGGGTACCACCGGATAGCCGAATCCGGTGACGAAAACCCCTTGCTCGAGCAGGAGTTGGCTCATCCGGATCGCAGCGGCGGTTTCGCCGAGGATGACAGGCACAATAGGAGTATCGCCCGGTAGTGGTCGAAACCCGAGTTTCAGGAGACCCTGACGGAAATAGGCGGTATTGGACCGCAAGGTGGCGACCCGTTCGGGCTCGGCCTCCAGGACCTCGATCGCCGCAAGGGCGGAGGCTGCCACGGTGGCCGGGAGCGCGTTGGTAAAGAGCTGCGGGCGGGCGCGTTGCATGACGTAATCGCAGAGTGCCGATGACCCTGCGAGGAACCCGCCGGCAGCTCCGCCAAGGGCCTTTCCCAACGTCGACGTGATGATGTCGACCTCGCCCAGCAGGCCAAAATGTTCGGCCGTCCCGCGACCGGTCGTTCCCAGGACACCGGTGGCATGCGAGTCGTCGAGCCAGACGAGCGCACCGTGCTTGCGACAGACGGCGAGGAGCGCCGGCAGGTCGACGACCGACCCCTCCATCGAGAAGATGCCGTCGCTCACCACCAGCTTGACCTCCCTGTCGCTGGCCGCGGCGAGCTTGCCATCGAGCTCGTCGTAGTTCCGGTGCCTGAAGACCCCGGTCTCGCACTTGGTGATCGACTTGGCGAGCCGCATCGCGTCGATGATCGATGCGTGATTCAGCTGATCCGAAAGGATGATGTCGCGATCGGTGAGGATGGTGGCGGGAAGCGCTTCGTTGGCGTTCCAGCAGCTGACGAAGGAGATCGAGGCTGCCGTTCCGACCAGCCTGGCGCACGCGGCTTCGAGGTCGCGGTGAATCGCGAAGGTGCCGCAAATGAAGCGAACCGATGCGGTTCCCGCGCCGTACTGATCGATCGCACCCTTGCCCGCCGCCATGACCACCGCATTGTCGCTCAGCCCCAGGTAGTTGTTGGAGGAGAGAATGATGACATCGCCATGGCCTTCCATCCTGACGCGCGGCGCCTGCGGCGATTCCAGATAGAGGAATTCCTTGTAGACACCATCGCGACGGAATTGATCGAGCGCCGCGCTGACCCGGCGATCGAGTGCATTGCTCCCCTGGGTCATCCGGCCACCTCGAGAATCACCTTGCCTGCGGAACCATCCTTGATCACCCCGATCGCATCGGCGATCCGCTCGAGCGGAAAGCGGTGCGTCACGACCGGGCGCGGATCGAACTGCCCCGACTGGAGCAGACGCATCATGTGGATCCAGGTCGAATACATCTTGCGGCCGGTCACACCGTACAGGACCAGCCCCTTGAAGATCACGTCGCGCGCGAAGTCGACTTCCGTCGTCCGGCTCGGCGTGCCGAGCAGGTTGACGCGGCCACCGGGACGTGCCGCGGCAAATGCCGTGGAATGTCCCGACGGGTGACCGCTCATCTCGCAGACCAGGTCGACGCCAAGACCGCTGGTGAGGTCGCGAGCGCGCGCCACCACGTCGTGCTCCCTGGGATCGAGCGTGTGATGCGCCCCCATTTTTTCGGCCAGGGTCCGGCGCGTCGGATTGAGGTCGGAGGCGATGACCAGCGAGGCTCCGGCGGCGCGGAGCACGCCGACGGCGAAGCAGCCGATCGGGCCGCAGCCGATCACGAGCGCGGTGCTTCCCGCGACGTCGCCCCCTTCGAGCGCGGTATGGACTGCGTTGCCGATCGGGTCCATGATCGCGCCGATGTCGGTGGGGATGCCGTCGAGGTGCATCACGTTCGACGCCGGCATCGCGATGTAGTCCGCGAACGCGCCGTCGCGGTCGACGCCGATGATCGAGGTCCTGACACAGAGATGACCATTGCCGGTGCGACATGGGACGCAATGGCCGCAGATCACGTGGCCTTCTGCGGTGACCCGGTCGCCGACGGCGAAGATCCCCTCGGCCAGAGCGGCGGGGCCGAGGTCGGCAACCTCACCGGCGAACTCGTGACCGATTACCACCGGCGGCTTCAGCCGTCCCGCAGCCCACGCGTCCCATTCCCAGATGTGCAGGTCGGTGCCGCAGACACCGGCGTGATGCACCTTGATCAGCACATCGTGCGCACCAATCGTCGGCACGGGACGATCGACGAGTTCCATGCCGACGCCTGGAGCGGACTTCAGCAGTGCGCGCATCGTATCCTTGGCGAGTGAGTGAACGGCGAGGAATATGAATCGGCGTCCCGGAAGAATGAAGTGAACGACACTCTCCCGCACATCCGGTGACCGGTGCAGTACCGGGATCCCGGTGGTATGAAAATCGGTTTCGCGCCCCGAATCCGGACAGTCGCGGTCGGCGCGCGACCGGTCGGTGATCGCGCGCCGACCGATCGGTTTTCGAGGCATGTTGCACGCGAGCGGCGCCGACGCGTGCAGCGTGGTGTGGTTGCGGCGCGCCGTCGGCGCGTCATGATGCGTCCGGTGATGATCCTGCGGAAAGCCGCACGGACACTGGCGTTGATGGCGACAGCGTCACGACACCTCGTGCCGCACTGCATGCGTGTGTGTCGCGCGAGACGATGACACGCGCGCGCGCAACCGGCATCGAACCGGCACCGGAGAGTGCGGTGCGCGCGCGTCGAGCGGGATGCATCGTGCCGGCCGGGAGTCGCTCTTGCACGCGGGGGGTATTGCGCGTTACGGGAAAATTTCGATCTTGTATATGCCGACGCTACTCCGCACTCGGTGCTGGAGACGTCGCCGCGAGCATCGCGCGTACGACGATGCCTCGCGCAACCTATTCTCAGGGAGGCTCCATGGCAGCTCGTAAGAAGGCCGCAAAGCGCGGCGCGAAGAAGGCCGCGAAGCGCGGCAAGAAGGCCGCAAAGCGCGGTCGCAAGAAGGCCGCGAAGCGCGGCAAGTAGTTCGCGACCCTCGCGAGCACTTCGCGAGCGCACAACAGAAGGGCCGGCATCTGCCGGCCCTTCGCGCGTTCATGGCATCCGGTTGCTACGCGCGCGCCGCGCGCTCCGCTTCGGCGACCGCGGCCGGCTTCATGAAGAGTGCGCCGCGCGCCGCCGCGCCGCGGACACGCCGCCCCGCCGTCGGCACCGCTTCACGCTGCCACGCGGCATAGTGTCCCGCCAGCCCTTCCGAACCGGTGCCGGCGGCGTCGGGGACCAGGGCGTGCAGCCCGCCTGGCGCGGTCATCCGCTGGAGTTCGGCGAGCAGGATCCGTCGTTCGCCGGGCGACATCGACGCCAGCGTTCCCGCATCGACGATCACGAGCACGAAGTCGTCGCTCACGCACGGGAGCCACTTTCCGAACTGAACGCAGACCGCTTCGAACGACGACGACAGCGACTCGAGTGCAATCCGGTGTTCCGCCCGTTCGACGACACCGACGTCACGGTCGAGGAAGGTGACCACGCCGTCGTGGGCCGCGAGGAGGTACGCGCTCGACTCCGCCCCGCTGCCGACCACCAGCACCGGATCATCGGGTTCGAGACGTGGCGCCAGGGTCGCCGCGAGATGAGTGGCGTCGAGTCCCCAGTGGGTCGGGTCTCGCTGTGCGGCGCGACGCTTGGGATACGATTTGCGCCAGCTGTCGAAGGAGCGGATGCCGAGGCGCTTCTTGATGAACTCGTCGACTGCGGTCTGCGCGAGGACTTCGGTCAGCAGGAACTGCTCCTCGCCGCGCAGGTCGACCATCGCCTCATCGGCTTGGCGAAGGAGCTCTTCCCGCGAGATGGTGTTCTTGTAGTGCTCGATTCGATCCATGATGTACAGATCGTATTGCTGGCGCAGCGACCGGATCGGCCGGCGTTTGCGGGCTGGTGCGAGGACGTCCTGCGCCGAGAGCATCACGCAAAGTCGTGAATTGTCACGCCGCCGTCAATTGGCGCGGAGGAGGACGCCCTTGAGATATCCCGTCTCGGGAATCGTCACGACCTCCGGATGGTCGCGGCTCTGGCCCAGGATTCGTTCGAGCACGAAGCGCTGGCCGCTCTCCGCTGCCGCGCGGGCAATCATCTCGTGGAACCGCGGCCTCGACAGATGGAACGAGCAACTGGCGCTGAGCAGATAGCCGCCGGGTGCCACCAGCCGCATCGCACGTCGGTTGATCTCGTGGTAGCCGCGCAGCGCGGCCTCGAGATGACCACGGTTCTTGGCGAACGCCGGCGGATCGACCACCACCAGGTCGAAACGGCGACCGGCGCGAGCCCAGGTCGGGAGGAGGTCGAAGGCATCCCCCACGACCCAGTCGATCGAATCGACGTGATTGAGGCGGGCATTCTCCCGGCCCCGCTCGATCGCGTCGGCGCTGACGTCGAGTGCCGTGACCGACCGGGCCCGCTGCGCCAGGTGCAGCGCGAACGAACCATGGTACGCGAAGCAATCGAGGGCGGTCCCACCGTTGGGGACGGTGGTCGCTGCAAGTATCCGGTTTTCCCGCTGATCGAGAAACGCGCCGGTCTTCTGGCCAGTCCACGGCGCGGCAAGCCAGCGGACGTTGCCCTCGCGAATCTCCACGCGTTCGGGCACCGTCCCCGCCGCGACTTCCACTTCTTCGGACAACCCCTCCAGGCGGCGAACCGGTGTGTCGTGGCGCAACAGGATGCCGTCAGGTTCGAACACTGCGCCGAGTGCCTCGATGATCACATCGCGCACCGTTTCGAGCGCGGCCGAGAGGAGCTGCACCACCAGCCACCGGTCGTAGCGATCGACCACCAGCGCCGGGAGTCCGTCGCCTTCGGCGTGAACCGCTCGCCACGCATTGGCGTCGATTCCGGCGCGGGCGTCGCGGCATCTGGTGAACCGCTCACGCCACCACGCGCCGTCGATTGGCGCATCGCTGCGATCGAGGAGGCGCAGGCGGATCTCCGATCGGGGCGAGCAGAGCGCCTGGCCGAGGAACGTCCCACGTGCGTCGCGGACGGCGACAATGCCCGCGCCGTCGGGCGACGAGACCACGTCGCTGCGATAGATCCACGGATGTCCGCGGACCCATCGATCGGCCCCTCGCGACGAAACGGTGGCCCAGGGCACGCCGGTCAGTCCATCTTCCGTGTCATGCGCGACAATCTAGTGGCCGCTCTTCGCCTGATGCTGGTGACCGATGACCGGTTGCTGGCCGGACGCGATCCGGTCGTCGTGTGCGCGGCTGCCGTGACCGGCGGCGTAACGATGGTGCAGCTGCGCCTCAAGCTCGCCGCCGACCGGGAAATCGTCGCCGTCGGACGGCGCCTTCTCTCGGCTCTCACCGTCCCGCTGATCGTCAACGACCGCGTAGACCTGGCCCTCGCCATCGGCGCGGCCGGCGTCCATCTCGGCCCCGATGATCTCGCACCTGCGCTCGCTCGCCGGGTCGTTCCCCGCGGCTTCATCATCGGCGCGTCGGTCGGCGTGGACGGAGAAGCCGCTCGCGCCGCCGCCGCCGACTACTGGGGGATCGGCCCGCTGCGATCAACCGAGACGAAGGCCGACGCCGGCGCCGCGATCGGTTTCGCCGGCGCCAGCAAGATCCGCGAGGCGGCGGGGACGCGGCCGTCGGTGTTGATCGGGAATGTTCAGCCGAATGATGTCGCGGCTGCGTTGGATGCAGGATTCGCCGGTGTCGCGGTCGGCAGCGGGATCCTCGCCCACCCGGAGGTGACGGAAGGTGCGCGGCGCTACGCGGTCGAACTCGACCGGCGGCGTTAGTGGGGTGCGGCCGGCGCCAGGTAGCGCTTCACGTTGCGGAGATGGTCCTGGTAGCTGGTTGCGAAATGGCTCCGGCCCTGTCCATCTGCGACGAAATACAGGTACGGGACCTTGGGAGCATCGAGCACCGCCTCGATCGCGCCGCGTGACGGATTGTCGATCGGGCCCGGCGGCAGGCCGGGGTGCAGGTAGGTATTCCACGGCGAGTCGAACTGGTAGTCCGCTTCGCTCAGCCGACCCTTCCGCTGCCCGGTCTTGATCAGGTATCCGTACTCGATGGCGGGATCGGCCTGCAACGGCATCCCGAGCTTGAGGCGATTGCGATACACTGCCGCGATCAGCGCGCGATCGGAATCGCCGGCTGCCTCCGCCTCGACCAGGCTTGCGAGCGTGACAAGCTCGCGCCGGTCCATCCCCTCTCCACGGGCTCGCGCATCCCAGCCCGAATCCCAGCTGGCGCGCCGCGCGGCGGCAAAGCGGGTGATCACGGTTCGGGCACTGTCGAACTGGCCGAATTCGAATGTCTCGGGAAGGAGCCACCCTTCGGCGCTCGGGCCGTCGATGCCGAGCTGACGCAGCAGCGCCGAATCGCGCGCGGCGGCGAGGACGCTGTCGGTGGGGAGGTTGAGCGTGGTCGCGGCGGCGCGGGCGAGATCGAAGAGGGTGCCCCCTTTGGGGAGCGTGATCCGGAAGTGCATCGCGTCACCGCCGGCGAGTGCGTGCATCACCATCGTGAACGGCGCGTGGCGCGGCAGTTCATACACGCCCGCCTTGAGCGACCGATCCACGTGTGCCCACCGCGCCCGGATCCTGAACAGGGTTGCCGACCAGATCACGCCGTGCGCCTTGAGTGAATCGGCGGCGGCCCGCAGCGAGGAGCCTGGCGGGATCGGCACCCGCTCGGCCGTCTTCGATCCGCCGCAGGCGGCGAGCGCCGCGGCGAAGGTCGTCACGGCGACGCGACGCGATCTCACCTGCGTCCGTTCAGCCAGTGCTGCAGCATCGTCGCCGCGGCCGACGCGTCGACGCCGAGCGACGCCCCGGTGCCGGTCTCGCGCAATGTGCGCAGCGTGTCGGCCGTGGTGAAGCTTTCGTCGATCCACTCAACGGGAAGTGGCCGGCGCGCGCTCACGGAGCCCCCCATGTCGCGCGCGGCGATCGCCGCGGGGCCTTCGAGGCCGTTGTCATCGAGCGGCAACCCGACGACGAGCCCGACCGGTGATTCGCGATCGATGACGTCGAGGAGGTCGCGGAGCGGCAGGCGGCGCCCGGTCCGCCGGCGCACCGTCACGAGCGGCGTGGCGACCAGCTGCGTTTCGTCGCTGATCGCGACGCCGATGCGCGAGGTTCCCCAGTCGAGCGCCATGACGCGACCCGACGGCGGAATCACCGCCATCGGCCGATCACTGCGCCATCGTGGCGAAGAATTCCTTGTTGGACTTGGTGCGCTTCATCCGCTCCAGCAGGAATTCCATGGCTTCGACCACCGGCATGTCGGCCAGGAAGTTGCGGAGCAGGTAGACGCGGTTGAGCTCGTCCTTGTCGAGGAGCAGCTCTTCCTTGCGTGTGCCGGACTTGTTGATGTCGATCGCCGGGAAGACGCGGCGGTCGGCGAGCCGGCGGTCGAGGACCAGTTCCATGTTGCCGGTTCCCTTGAACTCCTCGAAGATCACTTCGTCCATCCGGGAGCCGGTGTCGATCAGCGCCGTGGCGACGATCGTCAGCGATCCGCCTCCCTCGATGTTGCGCGCCGCACCGAAGAAACGCTTCGGCTTCTGCAGGGCGTTGGCATCGACACCGCCGGAGAGGATCTTGCCCGAATGCGGCACGACGACGTTGTGCGCGCGGGCGAGCCGGGTGATCGAGTCGAGGAGGATGATCACGTCGCGCCCATGCTCCACCAGGCGCCGGGCCTTTTCGATCACCATGTCGGCGACCTGGACGTGGCGATCGGCAGGTTCGTCGAACGTCGACGCGATCACTTCCGCGGCGACGTTCTCCTGCATGTCGGTGACTTCTTCCGGGCGCTCGTCGATCAGCAGGACGATGAGGTAGCACTCCGGATGATTCTCGGTGATGGCGTTGGCGAGCTTCTGGAGGAGGATCGTCTTGCCGGCCTTCGGCTGCGCCACGATCAGGCCACGCTGTCCCTTGCCGATCGGTGACATGAGGTCGACGACGCGCATCGACAGGTCGTTGTTCTTCCGCTCCAGCCGGATGCGCTGATCGGGGTACCGCGGCTTGAGGTTATCGAATGCGATCCGCGACTTGGTCTTGTCGGGTTCTTCATAGTTGACGCTCTCCACCTTGAGGAGGGCGAGGTACCGTTCCCCCTCCTTCGGCGGCCGCACTTGCCCCATGATGGTGTCGCCGGTGCGCAGATCGAACCGCTTGATCTGGCTCGGGGAGACGTAAATGTCGTCCGGACCGTAGAGGTAATTCCAATCCTGCGAGCGAAGGAATCCATATCCTTCGGGGAGGATTTCGAGGACGCCCTCGCCGCGGATGACCGTGTCCTTGTCGAGCAGCGATTGCTCGATGCGGAAGATCAGGTCCTGCTTGCGGAGGCCGGAATAGTTGGTGATGTTGAGTTCCGCGGCGAGCGCATGCAATTCGGCCACGGACTTCTGCTTCAATTCAGCGATATCCACGGAGCACTCCGGATGGCGATGGCTGCCGCATTCGGTGCGACACGAAAGGCCGGGATGACTGGTCGTCTGGAATCAATGTGTCTGGCGTATGAGACTCGCGCGGAGCGCGTGGTTGGTGCGAAGGGATCGGGACCTGACGCGGGGTTACTGGAAGCGCCAGACAATACGGTAATCGCACGTCGGCGTCAAGTGATGGTGTGACCACGCCTGCAACGTATTACGCCACATGGCGCGAAATATCGCTGGCCGGGGATCGCGAGGTCATCGACGGGATCGTTGCCGACCGATACCTCGGCCCCTCCGCCGAACTTGCCGCGTTCCTCGACCGGTGGCCCGGCACCTGGTACTGGGGCGATGATGCGCGGACCCGCCTCGTCCTGATCCGGGGATCGGCCCCGGCCCGACCGGAGCGCTGGCTCTGGCACGGCGCGCTTCTTCTCCTGTTCATCGTCTGCACCCTGGGCGCGGGCGAGGTCGTCTCCGGCGCGATCCGACCCCCGGCCTATTCCGGAATCAGCGGTGCCCTGGCCGGCGCAGTCGATTTCGGACGCTTCGTGATTTCGGGAGGATGGCGGGTCCTGCTGCACGGCTGGGAGTTCGGGGTGCCGCTCCTCGGCATCCTGCTGGTGCACGAGCTGGGGCACTATTTCGCCGCCAAGCGATACAGCATCGACGTCTCGCCACCGTACTTCATCCCGGTTCCCCCGAACCTGTCGCCGATCGGCGGCCTCGGCGCCTTCATTCGCCTGCGAAGCCCGGTCTACGACCGGCGGCAGCTGCTCGATGTGGGCGCCGCGGGGCCGCTCGCGGGGTTCGTGATCGCGCTGGGCGTCCTGGTCTGGGGATTCACCATCTCCCACCGGTTCGACGTCGGAGCGACCGGCTCCCCGTCATTCATTCTCTTTGCGGGGAAGCCGATCCTGCTGGGTGACTCGATCCTCGTGCGCGGGCTCCGGAATTGGCTCGTACCCGGCACTGGATCGGTCCTCCTCTCGGCACCGGCATTTGCGGGATGGGTAGGGATGTTCATCACCGGTCTCAACCTGCTGCCGCTCTCCCAGCTCGACGGGGGACACGTATTGTATGGTGTGGCAGGGAAGGCGCAGCGCCCGGTCGCGATCGTCGTGGCGGCGGCACTGGTGGTGCTTGGTACCCGCGCACCGATGTGGTATCTCTGGGCCGGACTTACCTTCGTGATTGGCGGCGGGCGGTGGAGTCACCCGGACGTGGTCATCCCGTCGCGCCCGGTGACGCGGTACGGTCGGTGGATCGCGCTGGCATCGCTTGCGGTGCTGATCCTGACCTTTGTCCCGGTGCCGTTCCGGAACTGAAAGGACTGCGGATGACTGACCTGGACGACATCGGCAACCTTCGCCACTCGCTGGCGAATCCCCTGTCATCGATCCTTGGAGAAGCCCAGCTCATTCTTGGCAGCGGCGTAACGCTCGACGAGGAAACCCGGCAGGGTGTCCAGGCGATCGAACAGCTGGCTTTGCGCATGAAGACGATCCTGCAGGACAGCCGCAGTCGCGGTGGGTCGGACGACGCGCGCCGAGAGGAAATCCGCTGACCCGGCGCCGAGCCGTGCACGAACCTTCCCGCTGACCGTCTCCGGTTGTTGCGCGACCCGCACCTGGTCGCACGCCTGTTCGCCGACCGGAAGATGGAAGGTTACATGTCCGTACATCACCGCACTCCTGTACTGGTTTCCCGTGGTCACGTTCATACCACCGGGGCCCGCGATCTCCGCCGCAAGCTGGTGACGATGTCGGTCACCGCGATCTGTGCCGTCGCGCTGCTATTCGAAATGGTCGAAATCATCCGCCTGCATTAGCACGTGCCAACTCCCGGGTCGCTGGTATCGCGATCCGGCTATTCTTACCCCATGACCACGATCGTGGTGGCGCCCGCGAACCAGTTTGCTGCAGTAGCGGCGCAACGCATCGGCGAGCTTGTCACGACGTCGATTGCGACCTCCGGGAATTGCCGGTTGGCACTCTCCGGGGGGTCGACACCCGGACCGGTGCTCGCCAAGGTGGCGACTGCCGAGATCGAGTGGGGGAAGGTTTCGGTCTACTTCGCGGACGAACGGGCGGTCCCGCCTGATGCCGGCGACAGCAACTACGGGATGATCCGCCGGGTCTTCCTCGACCTGGTCCCGATCCCGGCGACATCGATCCACCGCATGGAAGCCGAGCGCACGGATCTTGACGCGGCGGCGCGCGACTACGATCGGCTCCTTCCCCTCGCGCTCGATCTGCTGCTCCTCGGTGTCGGCCCAGACGGTCACACGGCGTCTCTCTTTCCGGAATCGCCCGCGCTGCACGAATCCACGCGCCGGGTCATTGCGGCAGCACCGCCGCGGCCACCGATCGCGCCACAGGTGGCTCGGCTCACGATCACCCCCCCGGTGATCGCCGCTGCCCGTACCGTCGCGGTACTGGTTGCGGGGAGCGACAAGGCTGCGGTAGTTGCCGCAGTCCTTGGCAAGACAGATGGCGGGCGGTTCCCCGCGGCGCTGGCACGGGACGGTCTGTGGATTCTCGACCGCGACGCCGCGGCACACTTGCAACCAGAGGATACCTGAACCATGCGCATGGCGATGATCGGTCTCGGCAAGATGGGCGGGAACATGACCGAGCGATTGATTCGCGGCGGCCATCAGGTCGTCGTCTACGATCGGAGTCCCGAAGCGATCGCCGCGGCGTCGGCCAGGGGCGCCACCGGGGCGCGTGACCTCGACGATGTCGTGGCGCAACTCGCGGCGCCGCGGGTGGTCTGGGTGATGGTCCCCGCCGGCGATCCGACCGAGCAGACGATCAACGCGATCGCCGACCGGCTGCAACCCGGGGACATCATCATCGATGGCGGCAACTCGAACTTCCGCGATTCGATGCGCCGAGCCGACGCGTTGCGGGGGCGGTCGATCGAGTTCATCGATGCCGGGACGAGCGGCGGGGTCTGGGGTCTCGCCAACGGATACTGCCTCATGGTCGGTGGATCGGAATCGGCGTGCACCACGTGCGAGCCGATCTTCCGGACCCTCGCTCCTGAAAACGGGTATGCGCGGATGGGACCGCCGGGATCGGGACACTACGTCAAGATGGTCCACAACGGGATCGAATACGGCCTGCTCCAGGCCTACGCGGAGGGATACGAAATCCTGCATGCGTCGAAGGAATTCCCGTCGCTCGATCTGCACCGGATCGCAGGACTCTGGAACCAGGGAAGCGTGGTCCGGTCATGGCTCAACGAATTGGCGGAGCAGGCATTCGCCAAGGGGAATGATCTCTCCGGGCTGCGCGGGTATGTCGATGACTCCGGCGAGGGCCGCTGGACCGTTGCCGAAGCAATCGCGCTCGACGTTCCCGCGCCGGTCATCACGGCGTCGCTCCTGGCGCGGTTGCGGTCGCGGCAGGCGGAGTCGTTCTCGGCCAAGGTGATTGCCGCGCTGCGCAATGAGTTCGGCGGCCACGCGGTCAAGCACACATGACGGCGCCGATCACGACACCCGTCAAGATCACCGGCGAGTTCCCGGTGCAGCGACCGGCGATGCCCAAGCCGGGGCGCTGCGTGGTCGTCATCCTCGGCGGCGGCGGCGATCTGGCGCATCGCAAGCTGTTGCCGGCGCTCTTCCATCTCTATCTCGACGGCGGCCTCCCCGACGAATTCGCCATCGTCGGTGTCGACCGAGCCAGCAGCAGCAGCGACGATGCCTACCGGGAGCTGGTCGCCGCGGCGCTCAGGGAAACCGGGATCGATGCGGCGTCGCTGGCTCGCGGATGGCCCGAGTTCGGCAAGCGACTCTTCTACATCTCGGCCGATCTGGGAAGTGCCGACGGATACGCGCAGCTCCGCACCGCCCTCGAACCGATCAATCAGACGGTCCCCGAGCTCGAGGGCCATCTTTTTCATCTGGCGTTGCCGCCGTCGTTGTACCTGCCGGTGATCCGCCAGCTCGCCGCGTCGGGATTGCTGCCCAAGCAGCGCGATCCCGCCGAACGTCCCTGGACGCGCGTCGTGATCGAGAAGCCGTTCGGTCACGACGGCCCCAGTGCACATGCGCTGCAGCGCGGCGCCCGGCGCGTAATGGCGGAATTCCAGCTCTATCGCATCGATCATTACCTCGGCAAGGAGACGGTGCAGAACCTCCTCGTGCTGCGGTTTGCCAATTCGATTTTCGAGACGGTGTGGAACCGGCACTACATCGAGCAGGTGCAGATCACCGCGAGCGAAGCGATCGGCGTCGAGCACCGCGGCAAGTACTACGAGGAAGCGGGAATCGTCCGCGACATGTTCCAGAATCACCTTCTTCAGTTGCTTGCGCTGACCGCGATGGAGCCGCCGACCACGTTCGCCTCCGATTCGGTGCGCGACGAGAAGCTCAAGGTTCTCCGTGCCATTCATCCGATCGAGCCCGGCGCCGCGGTGCGCGGCCAGTACGGTCCGGGGCGCGTCGACGGCGCCGACGTGATCGGGTACCGGCAGGAAGAGCATGTGGCACCGCACTCCCAGACCCCGACGTACGCCGCGGTACATTTCAACGTCGACAACTGGCGCTGGCAGGGGGTGCCGTTTCTCGTCCGGGCGGGGAAACGTCTCGCCACCAGCGGCACCGAGATCGCGATCCGCTTCCGCTGTCCGCCGCTGATGCTCTTTCCTGCGGAGGACGGCGAGCGACTCGAGCCCAACGTGCTGGTGGCGCGCATCCAGCCGCGCGAGGGGATCTCGCTGCGGTTCGACGTGAAGGTTCCCGGCATGGCAATGCAGGCGCGCTCGGTCGAGATGGACTTTGCCTACGCCGAAGCGTTCGGCACCGAAGAGCACGACGCCTACGAGACGCTGCTCCTCGACGCAATGCTCGGCGACCAGACGCACTTCATGCGCAGTGACGAAGTCGAAGCGGCGTGGGCGATCGTCGACCCGCTCCTGGCCTACTGGGAAGCACAGCCGCCGGAGCGGTTCCCGAATTATGCAGCGGGGAGCGCCGGTCCCGCGGCAGCCGACGACCTGATCAAGCACGCCGGCGGCGTGTGGCGGCCGATGGGCGGGCCATAGCAGCATCACCGCGGGCGACATCGAATCAACGAGGAGTGCGTGACCTTTCGAGGTGACACCGTCCGCGCCGCCGTGCTCGACGGCGCCAACGCCGATCCACGCGTCGTGGAATTCGGGGCCCCAACGCTGACCCCGGGCTCGGCGCTTCTCGCCACGCGATACTCCGAGGTCTGCGGCACCGACGTGCACATCTGGCGCGGACGAATGCCGGGTGTCCGCTTTCCGATGATTCCCGGCCACGTGTCGGTGGGTGTCCTTGCGGCCTCAAGCCGCAAACTCACCGACATCGACGGCAAGCCGTTCCGCGACGGCGACGTGGTGACTTTTCTCGACGTCCACGAGACCTGCAACCACTGTTTCCAGTGCCTCGTCGCCAAGAACACGACGCGGTGCCCGCACCGCCGCGTCTACGGGATCACCTACGGCGTGGAAGACGGCTTGCTGGGCGGCTGGTCCGAAGTGATCTGGATCAAGCCCGGCGTCAAACTGGTGCGCATGCCACCCGAACTTGATCCGGAGACATTCATCGGCGGAGGGTGCGGGCTCGTCACTGCGATTCACGCGATGGATCGCGCCGACGTACGCCTTGGCCAGTCAGTCGTGGTCCTCGGCGCAGGACCGGTGGGACAGTCGATCACCGCGCTCTCGTCGCTCTCGGGCGCGGGGCAGGTCGTGACGGTCGGCGATCCCGCCGCGCGGCTCGACTTCGCACGGCGGATGGGCGCAACCGACACGATCGGCCTCGATACGCCGCCACCGGAGCGCGCGGCGCAGGTTCGACGGTTGACCGGCGGCCGCGGCGCAGATGTGGTGATTGAAGCGACCGGCGCACCGGACGCCGTCTCGCAAGCGCTCGACCTGGTGCGCGACGGTGGCCGGGTCGTGGTCTGCGGCCAGTACGCCGACAACGGCGATACCGCCATCAACCCCCATCGGCAGATCAATCGCAAGCAGGTCGAGGTCCGCGGGGTGTGGGGTTCGGACTATTCACACTTTCATCGTGCGGTCGCACTTGCCGCGCGCTTTGGCGACCGGATTCCGTGGCGCGACCAGGTCAGCGGCGGCTACCCGCTCGAGCGCGTGAAGGACGCGCTCGAAGCGGTCGAAGCGGGAGGTGTTCTGAAGGCGCTGGTGGTCCCTGGGCGCGCGGAGCGCGCCGCCGTCAGCGCGCCTGGTAAAGGGCGGGGAACTCCTGCTTGAGGTGCTCGACCTTCGGCTTGTCGTTGATCACGATGTAGGGATAGGTCGGATTCTTGTCGTAGAAGTTCTGGTGGTACCCCTCAGCCGGATAGAACGCGGTGAATTGCATCACCTGCGTCACGATCGGGTGTGAATAGGTCTTCGCCTGCGTGGCGCGCGCAATGTACGCGTCAGCGGCCTGCTTCTGCGCGGGGGTGCGAAAGAAAATTGCCGACCGGTACTGCGTCCCCTCGTCGGGTCCCTGCCGGTTGAGCTCGGTCGGATCGTGCGCCACCGTGAAGAACACCTGCAGCAATTGGTCGTAGCTGACGCGCGCGGGATCGTAGACCACCTGCACTGATTCGGCGTGCCCGGTGGTTCCAGTGCTTACCTCTTCGTAACTCGGACGGGTGAGGTGACCCCCGGAGTATCCCGACGTCGCACTGATCACGCCCTTCACCCGGGCGAAGACCGCCTGGATTCCCCAGAAGCAGCCCCCGGCAAAGACCGCGGTATCAGCCGCGGTGACGGGCGATGCGGCGGCGGGGCGCGCGGTTGCGGCGGCGAGAAGGACGGCAAGGGCAATCGCAGGGATCGAACGGCGTGACATCCCGACTCCAATTGAAGGTCCGGTACAAGGTACGTCGATTCCGACCGGAATGGTTCCCGCTTTTCATCCCGCCACGAGCGCGGCCTTGTGCTGAGCCTCCGACCTCCTTCGTCGCCATGGACGAACCCAACCGGATGGTGGTATGCCGTCGCTCCGTCGCCCGCTTCGTCGCCTCCCGGTCCTGGCCGGCATCGTCCTCGCCGCCTGCACCTCGACTTCTCTGGTCAACATGTGGCGTGACCCGAATGCTCCGGCTCAGCCACTCAACAACGTCCTGGTCGTCACGCTGCGAAAGGATGCCACATCGCGGCGCCTCTGGGAGGATGGCTTCGTCAAGTCGCTCCGCGATCACGGCATCAGCGCCACCCCATCGTACGCACTCTTCCCCGGCGAAGCCCCCGACACCGCGTCGTTGATGCAGGCGGTCCACCAGCGCGGCTTTGACGCGGTGCTGATGGCCCACGAACTCCCCAGCTCGACCGAGACGCACTACGTTCCGGGATACCTCGCCGCCGAGCCGGTGACCTACGTGTCGCCGTTGGACCGGGCACTACTACACTTATTTCACCCGGGTGTATTCTCCCGGCTATGTTGAAGCCGACCGCGTCGTCCGGTACGAGGCGGAACTGTGGGAGACGGCGGACAACGGTCGGGTCGTCTGGAGCGGGACGACGGAGAGCATCAACCCGACGTCTGCGTCGCAGGTGAACCACGAGATTGCGCACGTGATCATCCCTGAGCTGGTGCAATCGGGGGTGGCCCGGACACACTAGGCGAACATCGAGGAGGGATCGGATGCGTCATGCTCGTCTGCTGGTGACTACCATCGCGGCAGCAACCACTCTGTCATGTGCATCGAACACGGCGAGCACCGGGAAGGCGCCGACCCCGACGCCCGGAACGGCGGCGCCGTCGGCCGGCGCGGTTCCGCCACCGGTGGTGCAGACCGGGGGCGGCAGCGCCCCGCAATCCACCACGTCGGGGACTCCGCCAGCGGCACCGCCGCGATCGATCGCGGGCGGGCCGCCAGCAGGCGCTCCGGGTGGACCCCCGGGCGGCCCTCCCGGTGGATTCCAGCGGCGGCCGCAACTCACGCCTGAGCAGCGCGCTGCCCGGCGTGACTCACTGAGCGCCCTGCGGACCCAGGTCGTCGCGATGTTGACGCAGCGGATTGCGGGGAACGAGAATCGCCCCGCCGGCGACGAGTTCACCAACGTGCAGTTGATGAAGGATTCGACGTCGGCAGCGCTGCTCAAGACGATGGACTATTTCGGCCGGTCGCTCAGCGTCTCCTGCACCTACTGCCATGAGCCCGATGGGAAGTGGGACGAAGACACGAAGGAAGAGAAGAAGACCGCGCGCGTGATGATCCAGCTGGTCAACCTGATCAACACGCAGGGGCTCTCGAAGTTGCCCCCCAACCGGTCAGGGCGAACACCGGCGATCTCGTGCATCACCTGCCACCGGGGCAATACCGGACCGGGAACAGCTCTCCTTCCCTGAGCGATGACAATCGGGCCGGCAGATGCCGGCCCGATTCGTTTCACGCCGCCACGCGCATCTCCACCGCCGCGACTGCCGGCGGCCGTCCGAGGCGCTTGAGCATCCGGTAATGCGATCGAATCGCGTGGCGCAACGTCGGGTGCTCATTGTAGGGGATGCCATGCGCCGCCGCCGTCTGCCGGACGATGGAGCTGATGGTCGGGTAGTGGATACTGCAGATCTTGGGGAAGAGGTGGTGCTCGATCTGGTAATTGAGCCCGCCGATATACCACCGCAGCAGCAGATTCCTCGGCGCGAAGTTCGACGTCGTCATCATCTCGTGCACCAGCCAGGTATGCTCCATCCGCCCGACTGCATCCGGCAGCGGATAGTCGGTGCCCTCGACGACGTGTGCCAGCTGGAAGATGACGCCGAGAATCAGTCCTGCCGTGAGCTGGACGGTGAGGAAGCCGATCAGGAACTGCCACCACGGCAACCGCAGCACCAGCACCGGCACGACAATCATCCAGGTATAGTAGACCAGCTTGGTGACGATGAGGAGCGCCACTTCGCTCGCAGGATGACGCTTGTTCTTGTACGGCCCGAGATCGCGCTTGAGGAAGTAGCGATAGTCCTTGACGAAGACCCAGAAGAGGGTGGCAACGCTGTAGGTGGCAAACGCGTAGAGATGCTGATATCGGTGCTGCGGATAATGGCGTGCATGCGGAGAGAGTCGAAGGAACGGCGCGAAATCGATGTCTTCGTCCACCCCTTCGATATTGGTGTACGTGTGATGAATGACGTTGTGGGTCAGCTTCCACATGTAGCTGTTCGCGCCGAGCAGGTCGAACGTCAGCCCGAGCAGGCGATTCACGACGGGACTGGAGGAGTAGGCGCCGTGCAACGCATCGTGGGAGATGCCGAATCCCACCCCCGCCATCCCGACCCCCATGACGAGCGCGAAGCCGAGCATCGTGAGCGGCGCGAAGTGGCGCGACATGATCGCAGCGTACGGGCCGGCGACCATCAACAGGACGATGACCGTCTTGAGCCACATCGTCCAGTCGCCCTTGGTGGAGCGGCCGGTGCTCGCAAAGTGAGCTGCGACCGCAGCTTTCACCTCGCGAACGAACTCTTCGGCTCCTCGACTCGGGAAAGCGATGGCGGTCACTCGCGAGCGGTCCTTCCGCGAACGTGCGTGGACGATCGATCCGCCGATGAGCGTCGGTCCCGGCGGGGGCAATCGGCAGTGCTGGATACGGGACGGCAGGTTGGCGTGGCGGATCAGCCAGCCATTCCTGAAGCTAGCCCGTTTCCCGCAGTTGGGGAGGGGCTCATTCGAAACCGAAACGCCGGCCCCGAAGAGACTTCGAAGCCGGCGCCCGGTTCCTCGCCTCGAGACCGGCGAGGGTTACGATACCTGGGTCTCGTCAGGTTCCCGGATGGACGTGATTATAGTCATCGTCGTTGGGACGATGGCGATAATTGTACCGGTGATCGAAACCATTCCACTTGTCGTCGCGCGGCGGCATGAAATAGCTGCCGTTCTGGCGATAGACCTGGACCGCCCGGGCCCCACGGACGCTGTGGTTGTAGTACTGCCCATTGAGGGTGTACACCGTCACCGGGCTCCAGTGACGGTACGACGTATGCCAGTCGCCGTACTTGTTGGCATCGTACGAGTTGATGGTGAGTGCGGCCCCGTGACCGCCGATCCGGAGCGAGCCGGTCACCTGCGCGGCGGCCGGAGTGGTGGCCATCGGCAGGGCGGCCGCACCGAGGATCAGGGCAAGAGTTGAGATTCGCATCTGTGCAGTCTCCTGTTGAGTTGCATCTAGGAGACGCCGATCCGCCAGGAACTTCCACTGCGGCACCAGAGGGGGCGATAGTGCTCGGGCTCTTCTTCGCAACGTACGGGGCTGTCTTTGTGGCCGAGATCGTCGGCGACAAGCTCCTCTATACCACCGGCGTCCTGGCGACTCGATATCGACCGGCGCCGATCGTTGTCGGCGTCACCATCGCATTCATGGCCAAAATGGCTGTCGCGGTGATGTTCGGGAAAGTGATTTCCCATTTGCCCCCGCTGCTGGTCGCGGGACTGACCTCCCTCTCGTTTGTCGGCGTGGCAATCATCCTGTGGAAGAAGCCGGTGACCCGCGAACAGCGCGCCGCGCGTGATGCGGCCAAGGAGAAATCTCATCCGGGGCGTGCAACCGGGGTCTCCTTCGCCACGATCTTCTTCTCCGAGTGGGGTGATGTCGGCCAGATCACCGCCGCGACGATGGCGGCGCGATTTCCTTCGCCCTTCATCGTCTGGGCCGGTGCCGTCGCCGCGATGGTCACCAAGGGCGCGCTCGCCGCGTCGATCGGGGCCGGGGCGCGTCGCTGGATCGACGCCCATCTCTCCCCCAGGATGATTCGAGTCGCCGGCGTTTCGGCGCTCATCATTCTCGGCGTCCTCTCCGTGATCGAAACGCTTTCCGAGGGCCACGCGTGAGCGACAAGCAGAGTGCCCGTGCGTCGGCGATGAGGTTCATCATCTGCCTCGGGTTCGTGTCGCTCTTTGCCGACATGACCTACGAGGGCGCCTACAGCATCACCGGACCGTTCCTCAAGGGGCTGGGTGCGACGGCGATCGAGGTCGGTTTCATCGCCGGGCTGGGCGAGATGTTCGCCGCGTCACTCCGGTTCTTCTCGGGCAAACTGGCGGATCGCACACGGGCGTACTGGCCAATCGTGATCGCCGGATACACCCTCAACCTGTTCGTGATCCCGGCGCTGGCGTTCGTCGGCACCTGGCAGGCGGCGGCACTGCTCATCGTCACCGAGCGGACCGGAAAGGCGTTGCGCGGTCCCGCACGCGATGTGCTCCTCTCCGAAGCGACCAATGAAGTGGGACATGGCTGGGGATTCGGACTGCACGCAGCGATGGACCAGACCGGTGCGGTGATCGGTCCGCTGCTGATGGTCGCTGCCGTCGCGCACTGGCGGCGGTTCGGCCCGGCGTTCCTTCCGCTGGCGATTCCGGCGGCGCTGACGTTGATCATGATCGTCCTGGCGCGTTCGGTGCATCCCAACAAGGGCACGCCACCACGTGTGCCTGCGTCGCAGGATCTGCCGCGCGTCTTCTGGCTCTACATCATCGCCGCGGGCGTCCTCGCCTGCGGGTTCATCGATTTCCCGTTGCTGTCATACCACTTGCAGAGCACCGGCGTGGTGAAGCCCGAAGTGATTCCGCTCCTCTACGCCGGCGCGATGGGTGTGAACGGTGCGGCTGCGTTGCTCTTTGGGCGGCTCTTTGACCGGCACGGCATCATCATTCTCGCCGGCGGCATCCTCGTCTCGCTCTTCTCGCTCCCCCTCGGCTTTCTCGGCGGTCCGTTCGCCGTCGCCGCTGGCGTGGCGTGCTGGGGGATCGGACTCGGCGTCCAGGATGCGTCGCTGCGATCGGGGATTGCGCAGGTGGTATCGATGAACAAGCGCGGCGGCGCGTTCGGTGCATTCAACGGCGTGTACGGGGTGATGTGGTTCCTCGGCAGCGTGGTGATGGGATTTCTATACAGCAGGTCCCGCCCGGCGCTGGTGATCTTCGGCATCACGTTCCAGCTCGCTGCGGCGATCTTCTTCTTCTGGCTGCGCCGCCCACTGGCGGCCGCGATCGAGGCGAAGGAGGAGTAGCTACGGCGTCGGCGTACCGTCGACGCCGTAGGCGCGAAGCACCGCCGCAAGGGTGATGACGCCGATCACGTGATCAATGTCATCGCGGCTCACGACGGGAAGTGCGTCCATGTGCGCTTCGCCCATCCGTCGCAGCACCACGTCCAGACCGTGATCGGCGTGCACATGGGCTTCGCTTGGCGGGCGGGACGGTTGCCATCCCTCCGGCGGAATCGTCATGGCGGCACTGACGCGCAGATGACGGCTGGGCGTTTGATACCCACCGGTGGGAAGATGAATCCCATCCTGATGCGCGAGCGCTTCGTAAATCGGCACGCGTTGGAGCCGGTGCGAGATGAAGAAGGCGATCAAGTTGGAGATCATCAGCGGGACGATGATCGAATAGTCGCGGGTCATCTCGAACACCATGATCACCGACGTCAACGGCGTGCGGACGATCCCGGCAAACACCGCCCCCATTCCCACCAGGGCATAGGCGCCGGCCCCCGCCGTGTGCAGCGGCGCCACTGCGTGCGCCAGGTGCCCGACCGCTCCACCCACCATTGCACCGATGAACAGCGCCGGACCGAAGATCCCGCCGGCATTCCCCGATGCGTAACAGACCGCCGTGGCGATGATCTTGAGCACCGCCAGGATCACCAGCGTCTGGAGGATCATGCTCCCGCCCAGGACCCGTTCCACCACCGGGTAGCCGACGCCCAGGACGTCGGGGAGGAAGAAACCCATCGCGCCGACCGTGAACCCCCCAACCACTGGTTGCCACCAGCGGGTGCCGACCGGAAGCCGGAGGAAGCGGCGGCGCAAGCCGAGCAGTAGCCTGCAGAACGCCGCCGATGCCACGCCGCACGCGACACCGAGCGCTGCATAGGCAATGAACTCGCCGGCGCTGACCAGCTGATATGGAGCGACATGAAAGAGCGGCTCGTCGCCGAGAAGCAGGTGCAGCGTGATCCACGATGTGGCGGACGCAATCACCACGGAGCCCAGCACCGGTGCGTGCAGGTTGCCGACGATTTCCTCGAGGGAGAAGAGCACGGCGGCGATCGGCGTGTTGAACGCCGCGGCCAGTGCGGCAGCGCCACCGACCGGGATCAGCGCCCGAACCTGGTCGGTGCTGAGCTTCAGCTTTCGCGCCATGACCGATGCGATTCCCGCGCCGATCTGCACCGACGGCCCTTCCCGGCCGAGTGCAATGCCGCTGGCGAGCGAAGTCGTGCAGCAGAAGAACTTCCCGAGTACCGTCCGTAACGTGATGCGTCCGTCATGGATGTAGAGCGCGGCCTTCGTTTGCGGAATGCCGCTCCCGCGGGCGTTCGGGAAGTATCGGTAGAGGAAGAAGCCGCTCAGCAGGGAACCGGCGACCGGCACGAGGATCCGTCGTCTGCCGAGGCCACCGGGCGGATAGAGATGCCCGGCGAGCCGCCCGGTGAGCAGGATGAACGCCACCACGACGAGCCCCACGACGACGCCGATCACCAGGCTCAGGACCAGCGCGAGCTGGGCTTCCCGGCGCCGGAGTTCGTTGAGCCATTCAACGGCCCGTCCCACCAGCAGTTGCACCCGGTCAGCCAACGATGTCGTCCTCGATTCGATGCGCGAGATGAAGGCAATAAACCTGCCCCCGTTACCGCAGGGAAGTGCTCGGCAATTCAAGTGCAACGATACCGTCGCGTCGCTTGCATTGATCCGGATTCACCGTAGAATCCCCTCAGCCATTCTGCGGCGAGTACCTCCTGTCCGACGGCTCGCCATCTCCCCCTGGTCTCCAGTCACGGATTCGCGCCATGGAAGTACCCGGCGATCGCGCGGAGCACCGGCTCGACCCCGGGAACCCCGGCGTGATAATCCGTGATCGGGAAACGCTCGATCGGGTCTTTTCCCTCGCATACGAAGAACTTCGTCGGCTTGCATCGGCTATCCGCCGCGACGACCCCGACGCATCGCTCACGCCGACCGCGCTGGTCAACGAGGCGTGGCTCAAGCTGTCGCGCTCGCCCGAGATCGCCGCGACGTCGCCGCTGCACTTCAAGCGCATCGCCGCGCGCGCGATGCGGCAAGTCCTGGTCGAAGCTGCCCGCCGCCGAACAGCACGCAAGCGCGGCGGGAGCGATGCTGTCTTCGTCACCTTCGACGACTCACTCGGCGCGCCGGATCGCGGCGCCGATGAACTGCTCGCCCTTGACGCCGCGCTGGATACCCTGGCGGCCATCGAGCCACGCCAGGCGGCGATGGTCGAGAGCCGCTTCTTCGGCGGCCTCGATGTCCGGTCCACCGCCGACCTGCTCGGTGTCTCCGAGGCGACGGTGCTGCGCGACTGGCGCGCCGCTCGCGCGTGGCTCGCGCGCGAACTGCGGACCGCGTGATGGATGCGGCGCGATGGGCACGCGTTCAGGCGCTCTTCCACGAAGCGCTGAGTCTCCCCGCGCCGGAGCGTGAGGCGTTTCTCGATGCTCAGTCCGGCGGCGATCGCTCACTCGTCGACGAAGTCACGGCGCTGCTGCAGGAGGATGCCCGCGAAGACCTGCTGCTCGATCGCGGCGTCGGGGCGATCGCCGGCGAAATGATCGGTCGCAGAGATGTTGATCCACCGGACGCCGTGGGACCCTACCGGATCGTCCGCCTCCTCGGCGAAGGCGGGATGGGCGTCGTCTATCTCGCCCGCCGGGACGATCTCGACACCTTCGCGGCGATCAAGTTCCTGCGCGACGCCTGGCTTTCGCCGGCGCGTCGTGAACGATTTGCGCTGGAGCAGCGGACCCTGGCGCAATTGCATCACCCCGCCATCGCCCAGCTGTACGACGCCGACACGCTCGCCGATGGGACGCCGTGGTTCGTGATGGAGTACGTGGAAGGGAGGTCGCTCACGGCGTACTGCGAAGAGCGCCACGCGACGGTGACCGAACGGCTGCAACTCTTCCGTGCCGTCTGTGAAGCGGTCCAGCACGCCCATCTGCACGCGGTCATTCATCGCGACCTCAAGCCGTCGAACATCCTCGTCACCAGCGGCGGCGCGATCAAGCTGCTGGATTTCGGCATCGCCAAGCAGCTCGAACGGATCGACCGGCCGGTCGAGCAGACGCGCACGGCGCCGCTTCTCACCCCGGCCTATGCCGCGCCGGAACAGCTCCGCGCCGGTCCGATCGGCATTCACACCGACGTCTACTCGCTCGGCGTGATTCTCTACCAGCTGCTCTCCGGGCGGCTGCCGTTCGACCTTGCAGGTCGCACCGCGGACGAAGCGGCCGCAATCATCTCCGACCGTACCGCAGAGCGTCCTTCTGCCGCCGCGACCGGTCATAACGGGGCGCCGGCGGTGCCGAGGCGCGAGTGGGCTGATCTCGATGTGCTTTGTCTCACGGCGATGCATCGCGATCCCGCGCGACGTTATCGCTCGGTCGAGGCACTGATCCGCGACATCGATCACTACCTCGCCGGCGAGCCGCTCGACGCGCGTCCCGATACACTCGGCTATCGCGCCACGAAGTTTGTCCGGCGCCGCTGGAAGAGCGTCCTGGTGGCGGGAGTGACCGGACTCGGCATCGTCGTGATGGCGACGTTCTACACCATCCGTCTCGCTCGAGCCCGCACCGCCGCTGTGATGGAAACGGCGCGCACGCAGCGGATCGAGCGGTTCATGGTCAACCTCTTCCAGGGTGGCGATGACGCCGTTGCCCCGTCCGATTCGCTGCGCGTGGTGACATTGCTCGACCGCGGCGTGCAGCAGGCGCGGGCGCTCGATCGTGAGCCCGCGGTGCAGGCCGAGCTGGCGCAAACCCTCGGCACACTCTACGGCAAACTGGGGAAGCTCGATCGCGCCGATTCGCTGCTGAATGCGGCGCTCACCATCGAGCACCGACTGGTCGGCGACGCGGATCCGGCGGTCGCCGATGATCTCGTGGCGCTCGGGCTGCTGCGTGTGGATCAGGCGAGATACGATGAGGCCGAGAGGCTGGTGCGACAGGGGATTGCGATCGATACGCGCGCCCTTCCCGCTGGCGACCCGGCGATCGCGCGCGGCAAGGCCGCCCTCGGAAAGGTGCTCGAGGAACGAGGGAACTATCCCGCCGCGATTCCTTTCCTCGAGGAGGCGGCGAGAACGTTTGCGCCGCAGGACTCGGCATCTGCCGATCTCGCCACGACCCTCACCGACCTTGCCAACACCCACTTCTTTGCCGGGCACTATACCGTCGCGGACTCGCTCGATCATCGCGTCCTTGCGGTTGACCGCGCGCTTTACGGCGACCGCCACCCCCTGGTGGCGACCGCCCTCACCAATCTCGGCGACATCCAGTTCAATCTCGGACATTACCCGGAATCCGAGTCGTTCTACCGGCAGTCGCTCGCGATCACCCAGGCGTGGTATGGCGCGGATCATCCGGAAACCGCATCTGCACTCACTGCGCTCGGCCGTGCCCTGGAATTCGAGAGCCACTTCCCCGCGGCCGTCGCCCTGTTGCAGCAAGCGCTGGTCATTCAGGAGCACGTGTACGGCCCGGTCCATCCGCACGTGGCCGCGGTGCTCAACGAACTCGGTGGTGTGGCGCTGCAGCAGAACCACTACGACGAAGCCGAAGGGTATTTCAAGCGGATCGTCGACATCTACAAGGCGGTGTATCACGGCAAGCATTATCTCATCGGCATCGCCGAGTCGAACCTCGCCAGCGTCTATCTCGACGAACAACGCTACGCCGATGCCGAGCCGCTCTATCGAGACGCTCTGGCACTCTACGCCACGACCCTTGCGCCCGACCACGTCAACGTCGGCATCACCCACATCAAGCTCGGCCGGACCCTCCTCCACGAGCGGCGCTTCGCCCTGGCTGAACAGGAAACGCTGGCGGGGTATCGGCTGCTGTCGAAGTCGATGAAGCCGGGCGTCTCGTTCCTGCAGGCCGCGCGCAGCGATCTCGCCAAGACGTACGATTCGCTCGGCCTGCACGACAAGGCCGTGGCGTTTCGCACCGAACACGATCGCATCGCCGCGGCAGACTCGGCGGCCGCCAGGCATTAGCGCGGAGGGCCCCTCGGGATTCGCCTCCGACGTCGCCATCTTAGGTCAGACCTTTTCTTCGAGTTCCAGCACGAATGCCCGACCCCAACCAACCGGTCGCTGAGCCGCCGCTCAGCGATGCCATGCGGTACCGCCAGCAGCACGCCGGCCTGATCGGCGTCGCATCCAAGGTTCGAATCGCCGACGCCAGCGTCCTCAGCACCGTGTACACGCCGGGTGTGGCGCAACCATGTCTCGACATCACGGCCCGCCCGGTCGAATCGTTCGCGCAGACGATGCGCGGCAACACGGTCGCGATCGTCTCCGACGGCTCATCGGCGTTCGGGCTGGGGCAGGTCGGTCCCGAGGCGATTCTCCCGGTGATGGAAGGGAAGAGCGTCATCTTCAAGACGTTCGCCGGCGTCGACGCGCTGCCGATCTGTCTTGGCACCCACGACATCAGCGAGATCGTCGAGACGGTCATCGCACTCGGGCCGACGTTCGGCGGGATCTGCCTCGAGGATATCGTGGCCCCCGCGTGCCTGACGATCGGTGAAGAGTTGCAGCGCGCGATGAACATCCCCGTCGTCAACAATCACCGCGAAGCGGTGGCGGTCGGTGTGCTCGCCGGCGTGCTCAACGCGTTGAAGGTGGTCGACAAGCAGCCCGAAGCGATCAAGGTGGTGATCAACGGGAGCGGTGCAGCCGGAATCGGCACCGCCGAGATCCTGCTCAAGATCGGGGTCCGCAACATCATCGTCTGTGACCGGCACGGTTCGCTCTTCCCGTACCGTCCCCACACGATGCACTGGGCCAAATGGGAACTCGCCAAGAAGACCAATCCCGATCGGATCCGCGGCAACCTCGCGGAGGTGATGCGCGGCGCCGATCTCTTCATCGGCTTCTCGGTCGGTGATGTCGTCACTCCCGAGATGGTGCGCAGCATGGCGGCCCGCCCGATCATCTTCGCCTTTGCGGGGCCGCCGGAAATCGATCCCGCCGCCGCGCGTGCGGCCGGGGCCGCCGTCATCGCCACCGCGCAATCCGAATTCGCCAACCAGATGGACATTGCGTCGGTCTTCCCGGGACTCTTCCGCGGCCTGCTCGACGTGCGTGCACGGAAGGTCAACGACGCGATGCTCATCGCGGCGGCGCATGCGCTCGCCGGCACGGTGTCCGAAGACGAGCTCTCGCACGATTGCATCATGCCGAGCGTCCTCGACTATCGCGTGGCGCCTGCGATTGCCCAGGCGGTGGCCCAGGCGGCGATCGCCACCGACGTGGCCAAGGTGAGCGCCGATCCCGCGGCGATTGCCGACCGGACCCGCGCGTTCATCCGCGACGGCCGGTTCCCGATCCCGCCCGCCACGGTCGATGAATCGGCGTCGTACGCGGAGCAATCGGTGGATCTGCATCGACGATATCAGGGCGCGCTCGAGATCAAGAGCAAGGTGCCGATCACCGACGAACACATCCTGTCGCTCTTCTACCTGCCGCCCGGCGCGGTCGAACCCGCGGCGCACATCGCTCGCCATCCCGACTGGGTCCACGAATACACCATCAAGCGGAATCTTGTCGCCGTCGTGTCGGACGGTTCCGCAGTGCTCGGCCTCGGCAACATCGGCGCGCGCGCCGCGATGCCGGTGATGGAGGGAAAGTCGGTGCTGTTCCACACCTTTGCCGGCGTGGAGGCGTTTCCGATCTGCATCGCCACGCAGGACGCCGATGAAATCGTCGAGATCGTCAAGCGTCTCGAGCCGACGTTCGGCGGCGTCAATCTCGAAGACATATCCGCCCCGCGCTGTTTCGAGATCGAGGAACGGCTCAAGCGCGAGACCAGCATTCCGATCTTCCACGACGATCAGCACGGCACCGCGGTGGTGGTGCTGGCGGGGGTGATGAACGCCTGCCGGCTGACCGGCCGCCACCTCAAGGATCTCCGCATCGTCGTCAACGGCGCGGGAGCGAGCGCGGTCGCCGTGAGCAAGCTGCTGATCAGCGTCGGGATCGGTGACCTGATTCTCTGCGACACATCGGGAACGATCTACCGCGGCCGGACTCGCGGCATGAATTCGATGAAGGCGGCGATGGCGGAGATCACCAACGGCGATGACGTGCGTGGCACCCTCGCCGATGCGATGCGCGGGCGCGATCTCTTCATCGGGCTCTCGGTGGCGGGTGCTGCGACGCAGGAGATGGTGCGGTCGATGAACAAGGATCCCGTCGTCTTCGCCCTGGCCAATCCGACGCCGGAGATCTTTCCCGACGAAGCGCGTGCGGCGGGCGCCGCGATCTGCGCCACCGGCCGCAGCGACCTCCCCAACCAGATCAACAATTCACTGGCGTTCCCCGGAATCTTCCGCGGCGCCCTCGACACCCGGGCGCGCAACATCACCGATCCAATGAAGGTCGCCGCCGCGCACGCCATCGCGTCGAGCGTCGCGGATGCGGAACTCGCACCGGAGTTCATCATTCCCAAGGCGATGGACTACGCCGTGGCGCCGCGCGTCGCCGTGGCAGTGGCGAGGGTCGCGATGGAGACCGGTGAGGCACGGCAGATCGTCGAGCTCGAAGTGGTCGCCGGGCGGTGTCGCGAGTTCATCTACGATGCCCAGCGGCGCGCGACCGACGGCTAGGCCTACACCAGCGCTTTGCGCTTCAGCCGTTCATACTGATCGACCACCGCGCGCGCCGCTCCGTCCGGGAGGACGTCGAGCACCATCACGCCGCGCGACCGCAGGTCGCTGAGCGCCGCCTCCCGGGCCGCGAGGAGCTCTTCCGCCGCCGCCCGGTCAAACGCTGCGGTCGTCGTTGCCGGGCGCGCCGTTGCCATCGCCTCGAGCGCCGGATCTCGGAGCGTCACGGCCAGCGGCAGGTGTCGCGGCCGCAGCGACGACGCCTGGGCAAGCAGTGCATCGCTCGCGGTGCGATCGATTACGTCGGTGAAGATCACCGTCAGCGCGCGTTTCCTGTTGCGCGCCGCGAGATACGCGAACGCCGCCGGATAGTCGGGTTCGACCAGCCGGCCGTCGATCGCCGCAAGCGCATCGAGGAGGAGGCGCATCACCCGGCGGCCGCGTTGAGGAGGGACGTAGGCGAGGATCGCATCCGCGAACACCAGCAACCCCACATTGTCGTCGTGACGCAGCGCGCTGTGGGCCAGCTCAAGCGCCGCGTCGATTGCCGCGTCAAGGCGCGACCGGCCGCCGCTTTCCGCCGTGAGCATTCTCCCCGCGTCGATCACGATCATCACCTGCTGGCGGCGTTCCTCCTCGTATTGCCGCGTCATCAGTTTGCCGCGGCGCGCCGTCGCCTTCCAGTCGATCGAGCGCGTCTCGTCGCCGGGCACCCATTCGGTCAGGCTTTCGAAGACGCGGCCCTCGCCGAGGCGCCGCAGATTGCGCCACCCCGCCTCGCGGCGCCGTTGCAGCTGGGTTGGCAACGCCCGCAACGCCGCGGTTCGCAGGGCGGGATAGACCGTGACTTCCCACGGTAGTTCGCGCCTCCCTTGCCGCCACGCGAGTCCCCACGGGCCGCGCACGCGAAGGTGCAACGATCCGGTGGTCGCCTTGCCGCGCCGGAGCGGCATGATCTCCTGGTCATCGATGGTGTCGCGGTTGACGCCGAGGTGCACTGTTCGTTCGCGGGCGGTCGCCGCGCGCAGCATCACCGGCAGCGGTTCGCGCACTCGCAGCGTCACCGGATGCGGCCAGGGATTCCCCCAGTGATATCGGACGGGGAGCGGGCGGCCCGCGGAGAACGCCGGCGGTGCTTCGCGGCGCACCGGATACTCGCGCAGATCGATCGACGCGATCCGCCACCAGTCGACCAGGAGCGCCACCACCCATGCGATGTCAGCACAGAGCACCACCGCGGCGAGGCGGGAGTCGATCAACGCCAGCAGCGCGAGAACCGAGAGGCCCGCGGCCACGACGTACCAGCGCCGCGACGGGATGATCATCCGCGCGGCGCCTCGATCCGTTCGATCAGGGTGCCGAGGGCGTCGTCCGCCGCGACCCCTTCGAGTTCGAGCTCCGGTGCCACGATGACGCGGTGGCGGAGCACCGGCTTCGCCAGGGATTTCACATCGTCGGGCACGACATACTCGCGGCCGTCGATCAGCGCCGATGCCTGCGCCATCTTCAGCAGCGCCACACTCGCGCGCGGCGAGGCGCCAAGCGT
The DNA here is from genome assembly GCA_036500345.1 of Gemmatimonadales bacterium. Lineage (NCBI taxonomy): Bacteria > Pseudomonadati > Gemmatimonadota > Gemmatimonadia > Gemmatimonadales > Gemmatimonadales bacterium. The sequence continues at coordinate 202,351 of DASYCE010000002.1, forward strand.
GAGCGCGGGAGCGTCACGCGTCGCGCGGACCACTGCCGTGATGTACTGCACCAGCGCCTCCTCGACTCGCACCCGTCGCACTGCATGGCGCATCGCCGCGAGTCCCGCCGCATCGATGACCTGCGAGATCCCGAACGTCCCGGCCTCCGCCGATTCGAAGCCGCCGAGGACACGCTCGAGGATCCCTCCCTCCGCCGCGGCATCGGGATAGGAAAGCGTACTCTTCACCAGGAATCGATCGAGTTCCGCCTCGGGGAGTGGATAGGTCCCTTCGAATTCGATCGGATTCTGTGTGGCGAAGACCGTGAAGGAGGAGCTCATCGGGTGGCTCACGCCGTCGACCGTCACGCTCCGTTCTTCCATCGCCTCCAGGAGCGCCGCCTGCGTCTTGGCCGGGGCGCGATTGATTTCATCGGCCAGGATGAGATCGGCGAAGAGCGGTCCCTCACGGAAGGTGAACGCGTCGGGGCCACCGAGGACGCTCACGCCGGTGATGTCTGACGGCATGAGGTCCGGAGTGAACTGGATCCGGCGAAATGCCAGTCCCAGCGCACGATTGAGCGACCGGACCAGCAGCGTCTTTGCCGTCCCCGGCGGTCCCTCCAGCAACACGTGGCCTCGCGCGAGGAGTGCCAGCAGCGTCTCGCGCACCACGCCGTGCTGTCCCAGCACCACGCGTTCGAGTTCCGCGACGATCCGTTCCGCCGCGTCGGCGTGAGTGCGTGCTTCGTCGTGCGTCAATGGTGCAACGTCTGCCACAGGTCCTCCACGGCGTTGGCGGCTTCCAGGACGCTCGACGACGGCTGTCCCGGTTCCGCAAGAGTCTGCAGGTGCGCCACAATCCTCTGGTCGCCTGCGGATCGTGATCGATGCATCAACTGGTCGAGCCACGCGCGCCAGTCGCCGCGCGCGCGAAGTGCCGGCGGAGCGAGCCGCCGCCGGAGTCCCTGGATCATCGCCGCGATCGCCTCGTCGTGGCCGTGCGCCGCGGAGAGTGCGGTGGCGAGGGCGCGCACGTGCTCGAGCGGTGATCGACGGATCCGCTCGACTCCCGGGACCGGCGCGCCGAAGCGCACCGCACCGAAGAGCAGCGCCAGCACGCCCACCGCCGCAAGTTGCCAGATCATCCATCCCCACGGCGAGCCGAGGCTCCAATCGAGCGTGGCACCCGCGAGCGACCCGGTCGCGCCGTAGCCGTGATGGTATTCGTCGAATGTCACCCGGTCGTACCGCCCCGCAAACAATTCCAGGACGAAGATCCCGGCATCGGTGGAGCGGAGCGCACTGTTGGTGAAGAGACCAGCATCGGCAGCGAGCAGGATACGGTGGCCATTGTCGGCACGAACCAGTTCGACCATCACCGGGCCGCGCGTCGAATTGAGGAGCGTGGTGGCCGACCGGAACGCCGGGACCGCGCATTCCATCCGGCCCACGTCAAAGACCCGAGTGGTGTCGGCAAAGGCCTTCTCGCTGGTGGCCGCAAGTGTGGCACTGACTCGCGGCATGCGGTCATACGTGCCGGTGACGCGGATCGAATCGAACGGATGCCATTCGACGCGATAGCCGAAGCAACGCATCAGGTCACTCGCCGTGCGCCCCGCGATCAGCATGTCGCTGGTGGCGCTGTATCTGGAGAATTGCGGCAGTTCCGGCGGTGAGATCGGCGCATCGGGCTCGAGTACCACGAAGATCTGCCGTGGCACGGCCGCATACGATCTCAACTGCACCGGACGTTCGCGCCAGCGCCGAATCGGAATTCCCATCCGCTTCAACGCGTCAAGCAGCCCTTCGGCCCCGCCCGGCGTCGAGACGAATGTCGATGGCCGAAGCGCCGTCGAAGTTGCCTCGGGGCCCGACCTGCCGGCCAATCCCGCGACGACCCCCAGACCGATCAGCGCGGCAAATCCGACGAGAATCTCAGTGCGCTGGCGCATAGCGATCCGGCATCGAACGTGTGCGCCACTCGACAAAGTCTGCCGGCCCGCACGGCCAGCGGGCAAAGGCATATCCGTACAGTCGCCCGACCAGCTCGCGGAATTCATCACGCGTCGACGCGATGCGCCATTCCTGTGCGTATTCGGCGGGGGTCTTGCTCGGGTGGAACCGCAGCGCCTGCCGTGCGTCGAGCGCCAGCACCAGTGCCAGGAAGTCTGCCTGCATCGCCTCGGCGAAGTGCCCGTGGTCGGCGAGACGGTCGGCTTCGCGGCGATACCACTCCTGGTCGCGCCGGATGCCGTGATCGACGTGCGGGATGGTTGCGTTGTCCGCGCGGCGGATCGTCTGGAAGAAGATCCACCCGCTGTGCGCCACGATGCCGAGGAGCATGATCACCAGTGCCGCGATCAGCAACTCGTATCCGAGTGGATGTTTGTCGTCGAGGCTGTTGAACCAGACCGTCAGCATCTGCCACCAGTGCCGTATCACCGCGAACGGGTCGGGACGCGTGACCCAGTGGTAACGCGGCGCGGCGAAGACGCTGTCGAGAATCGCGCGGAGCGGCTGCCCGGGGCCCTGCATCATGCGGGCTGGGTCGCCGCTCCGAGCAGTTCGAGGTCGAACCCTTCCTTGCGCACCCGAAGATCGTAGTAGAGGACCGTCACCGCGACGTACGCGAACGGGTAGAGGAAGACCGACAGCACGCCGTTCAGCACCCCGAACAGCACCGGCGACTTCGGCCCGGCCAGCGACACGATCCCGGTCACCATCACGACCACCGCGCTCGGCACGCCAAAGAGGACGAAGAGCGTCAGCACCACCAGCAGCGCCTTGCCGCGGAATCCCTTGGTGAGCTCCCACGAGCGGTTCATCGCGCCGGTCGGCGAAAGCGGTCGCTCGAGCACCAGGGCAACCGAGCAGACGAAGAGCCCGGCCAGGAAGATGAGTCCGGGGACGATGAACAGCACGAGGCCCATGAACACCACGACCGCGACCATCATGTGAAGCAGCACCAGCGGCCAGATCAGCGGTACGGTCCGTTGCAGTGCCTGCTCGGCATTCACCGCTTCGCCGAGGTAGGCACCCGAGACGATGAAGGTCGACGCCCCGACGCCCACCGCCGCGAGTGCCAGCGTGAGGAAGAGATTCAGCAAGGTGAGCCAGGGGTGTACCAGCAGCCCGCCGGCGCTCTGCAGATAGATCGTCATGACAGTTGGCACGACGCGTGTCACCAGCGCCACGATCACCAGCGGCGCAAAGAGCGACCGGTAGAGCCCGATCGACACGTCGAGCACTTCACCGGTGGTGAGCGGTCGAAGGACGGGAGCAGCCATTGCCGGGACTCCTGACGGTCAAAGTGATCTGTATCGCGAGAGACCGTACATTACCGTGCATCGGCAGAATCGTCACCCCCGGCCCCCTTTCGGGCCACCGACCGAATCGAGCAGATCCCCGGCATGACGCGCTCCGATTACCGGCAGCACCTCGAACTTGAGACCCCCGAGCACGTCGTCGTCGACTACGAGCTCGCCGGGATCGGCAGCCGTACCCTCGCCGCCATGGCCGACTGGCTGATCGTCGGAGTGCTGCTCTTCGTGGCGATCCTCGGTTTCACCGCCTTCCGCCACACCTCGATCTGGTTCGCTGTGCTGATGGTCGTGACCTTCTACGCGATCATCTGGGGCTATTTCACCTTCTTCGAAGGACTGCGCCAGGGACAGACGCCGGGGAAGGCGTGGATGGGAATCCGGGTGATCCGCGAAACGGGCCACGGCATCGGATTCGCCGAGGCAGCCGCCCGGAACCTGCTCCTTCCGGTCGACCTCTTCGGGGTCATCGGTGTCGTCCTGATCGCGGTGCATCCGCGGGCCAAGCGTCTCGGCGATCTCGTCGCCGGGACGGTGGTGGTGCGAGATCATCCGGTGATCGAATCCGTGGACCGGCCCGCCCCACCCGCGACCGCGATGCCACGAGCGGCGGGGATGGGGGAGGGAACGCCGAATCTCACCGACGAGGAGTTTCTTCTGCTCAGCGGCTTCGTCGAGCGCGAGCCATCGCTTCCCGCCGCCGTGAGCGAACGCTTCGCCACGTCACTGGCGGCGCGCTTTGCCGATCGCGTTCCGACCCGGTCCGGCGATGATCTTGGCTTCCTCATCGAGCTGCACGCCGACGAACAGCGGCGACGCGAAGGACGCTTCGGCGCTCGCGGTCCCGGCGCGCCGGCGGGGGGGCGCGTTTCATCTGCTCCGGTGGTTGCCAAGCTGGTGGCACGGAAGTCCGCACGCTGGGACCAGTTCCGGGCGATCGCCGATCGCGTCTCCGCCGGCGGCCTCGATGCGCTCACTGCGCAGGAACTCCCTGACTTTGCCGCACGGTATCGCGAGGTCGCAGCCGACCTGGCGCGGGCTCGGACCTATCGCGCCGACCCCCAGACGCTGGCGCACCTGGAGCGCCTGGTCGCGGCGGGTCACAGCGCATTGTACCGCAACGAAGGCCAGACCTGGCGCCGCATCGGGACGTTCCTTGTCGCAGAATGCCCGGCCGCGATCGTCGCGTCATGGCGGTACGTGGCGATCTCGTTCCTCGTCTTCGCGCTCCCCGCGCTCGGCGGCTACCAGCTCCTTCGTGAGCGCCCCGCGCTCGCCGCCGAACTGATTCCCGACAACATGCTCGAACGCGCAGAAGCGGGGGCGGCGCGCGAGGCGCACCATCAGGGCTACGTGACGCTTCCGGCGAGCAGCCGGCCATTTGCCGCGGTCGCGATCGCCGCGAACAACATCCGCGTCTCCCTCACCTGCTTTGCCTGGGGAATTGCGTTCGGAGTCGGATCGCTGGTGGCGGTCGGGTTCAACGGTCTCGAGCTCGGTGCGATCTCCGGCTACTTCGCCAACATGGGATTGCTGGGCTACCTCTTCACTTTCATCACCGGCCACGGCGTGCTCGAACTCTTCAGCATCTGGGTCGCCGGCGGCGCCGGGCTGATGCTCGGACGCGCCGTGATCGACCCGGGCGATCTGTCGCGCAGTGATGCCCTCGTTATCGCGGGTCGTATGGCGATGCGAATGATCGCAGCGGTCATCATGATGCTGCTCAGCGCCGGAACGATCGAGGGAATGATCTCAGGGGGGGCATCATCGCTGGCGGTGCGGCTCTATATCATGGCGGGCTCGGCGCTGCTGCTGCTCGCCTACCTGCTCAACGGCGTGCGGCACCTCGGCGTCCTGACTGCAACGCCGGGTGTCTATGCACGGGACGCCGCTCGCAGGTAGCGAGCGGCGGGATGATCAATAGAAGGGGTAGTTGTCGGTCTTGGCGTTGGCGAGGCGCGTCCACGAGCCGAACGGCTTGAGGGCTTTGGTAATCGAGCAGGAATTGTATTGATAGACCTTGGTACCGTTGCCGACGGATTCGCCGCCAGGTGTGCCACCAGTGATGACATTCAGGCCGGTCATGATTGCCCCGTCGATCGTCTGAGTGCCGTTGCCGGTCAATGTCCCGCCGACCAGAACGATCCCATCCCAAGTATTGCCCTCGGTATTGCTCCCTGCGCTGTTACCGCTGATTGTCAGGTTCCCAGTAATGATCAGGATTCCCTGGCCGGCCGTC